>NZ_JBEZEH010000250.1:0-9234 GCF_040648775.1 Micromonospora sp. NPDC049089 | reverse complement strand
GGTGGGCGGTCCTGGACCGGCCCGCCCGTGCACGCCCGGTCAGTTCGAGGAAATCCAGTTCCAGGCCGAGACGACCCACTCGGTCTGCTGGAGCCACGCCACCCCGAGGCCGACGAGGAACACCGCCGTCGCCAGGTGCGCACCTCTGGCGCTGCGCCGGACCCGGCCCAGCTGCCGCTCCAGCACCACCCGGCCGACCAGCCGGAACAGGGCGAACAGGCCGGCCGCCACCAGCAGGCTGAGCACCAGCACCAACAGCGGGCCGCTCAGGTCACCCTGGCCGGACAGCGCCCAGATCCCCCAACACACGAACGCGAAGAGGCCTGCCGCAGCGCTCCACTCACCGCCGCGCCGCAGCTGCGCCATCCGCGAGCTGAGCGAGCGGCGGGGCACCGATCCACCGGGCCAACCGGTGCCGGTCGGCTCCTGCTCGACCACCGGGAACGGCTCCGTGCGCGGGGTGCGTCGCTCGCCCACCGGAGCGACCCCCCGGCGGAACCCGTCACGCTGCGGCGGCACCCCGACGCCGGCCTGCGGTGGCACCTCCACGGTCCGCTCCGCCCACGGCTGCGTCTGGTCTGCCATCTCGTCCTCCCCCTGACCGACGGCAACAGCACCGCCTTGATTCGAGGGTAGCCAGCCGGCAAATCGGTCGCCGACCCCGGCCGGGGCGCGCGGCCTCGCGACGGTGCAGGATCCAACCGGGCCAGGGTACGGTCGGCTGATGGGTGACCCCGACCGACGACGGCGACGGCTGCGCCACCACGCCGACACCGAAACGGCCAGACCGGGTGCGGACGGCCCGACGGTCAGCACGCCGGGCGTGCACGACGGTGACGAGCCGCCGCCGCGACGCAGGAGCACGGTCGGCGACGAGCGCGACGGTGAGCGGGGGCTGCGCGGGTTGGTCGGTTCCGGCTCGTCCCAGGTGGGACTCAGCGCCGCGCTACGGGCCCGGGACGCGGCCCGCCCCACCGACGACGACCTGGCCGAGGCGGAAGCCCGGGTGGTGGTCGTCCGGCGAAACTGGGTGCCCCGCGAGGAGCTGCCCCGCTCGCCGCGCTGAGCGCCGCACGGTCAGGGCAGGTCGGGCAGCTTCCGGGTCCGCTCGTACTCGGCCACCTGGGTGATCCGACGAGCGTGCCGCTCGTTGCCGGAGAACGGCGTGTTCAGGAACGCCTCGACGATGGCGGTCGCCTCGTCCAGCGTGTGCTGACGGGCACCGATCGCGACCACGTTGGCGTCGTTGTGCTGGCGGGCCAGCTGAGCTGTCTCGACGCTCCAGGCCAGCGCGGCGCGGACGCCGGCGACCTTGTTCGCGGCGATCTGCTCACCGTTGCCGGAGCCACCGATGACCACTCCGAGGCCGGTCTCGTCGGCCACCACCCGGTCGCCCGTGTGCAGGCAGAACGTGGGGTAGTCGTCGTCCGGGTCGTAGCTGTGCGGGCCGACGTCGACCACGTCGTAGCCCTGCATGGCCAGGTGGCTGGCCAGGTGCACCTTCAACTCGAAACCGGCGTGATCGGATCCCAGGTAGACGCGCATACCGGGCAGTCTGTCAGGCCGCGCTCGGGGACGTCACACGGGCGGCGTCCCCGAGCCGGGTTCGTCACACGGTCGTGGGGATGACGCTCAACGCGGCAGCTCGGCGACGACCAGGCCGCCGCGCGCCTTCGGGGTGAACCAGGTGCTCTTGCGGGGCATCTTCTCCCTGGCCAGGTTGACAGCGACGAAATCCGCCACTGTCACCGGCGCGATCAGGATGGCCAACTCGGCCCGGCCGGCGTCGACCTCACCGGTGAGCCAGCTCGCCGGGTAGTCGCCCCCGACGTAGGTGATTCGCTTGTCGCCCGGGTCGAGACCGAGCGCGTCACGCAGCACCAGCCGCTCGACCAGAGCGTGGTCCAGGTTTTCCAGGCGGGCGGAGGCGGTGGCGGGCAGGCGCACCGCGTACCCCTGGCCGTCGAGGCGGAGGTGCACGGTGCCGCCGGCCGCCGGGACCTCGACAGGGCCGTCGATCGGCTCGACCTCGGCGCCCGCGGCCCGCAGCCGGTCGAGCAGCTCGGCCGGGGTGGTGGTCAGCTCGCTGACCAGCCGGTTGTACGGCTGGATGGCCACCGACGCGGGGGTGGTGACCACGGCCAGGAAGCGCGGCAGCCCACCGGTCTGGGCGGCCAGGCTGCGGTGGTTGCCGTCCGCGACGACCAGGTCCCCGCCACCGGCGAGAGCCGTGAGCGTTGCCTGCTCCGGGCCGGGGCCGAGCAGCCAGATGGCGTGCGTGCGCCCCGCCTGGTCGGTGTCCGTCGCGGCGGGCGCGCCGGCCGAGTCGGTCGCCGCCGCGAGCGCGGCGTGCAGTTCGTCGCCACGACCGGTCTGGAGCAGGAGTACGGGTGAGAGCAGGTGCCCGAGCGCGTCGGCCAGCGCCACTCGCTCGCGCACCTTGGCGATGAAGACGTCCTCGTTGCGGATGACCAGGCCCGGCTCGTCTGCCCGGGTGGAGATCTGGTCGGTGTCCACCATCGCGAACAGCCCGTACGCCGGCTCCTCGCCGGGCGCGCTGATCCGGTAGAGCACCACCACCTGCTCGGCGGGGGTGTAACTGCCGTCGGCCTTGGCCTCGGCGAGGCGGGCCACCGCGTCGGGCAGCGCGTCGAGGAACGACTTGCCCAGGCTCTGCGGGGCGCGATGCGGCATTTCGATGCCGAGAGCGCTGTGCGGGTTCGACCCGATGATCGCGGTGATCTCCGCGTCGTCGGCGAACTCGTCGTAGTTTTGCGCGCCGGTGCCGCCAGTGGTGACCCAGGCCCGGGTGATCGGATGCACGACCGTCATGCCCACTGACGCTACCGGCGACGGTGCCGCCGCCGACGGGGACCCGCGGTGCGTCCACCAGATGAAAGTGCCCGGAAGGGCACGGCTGGTCAGCCGGCGCGGTCGGAGGTGCCCCGGCGGTGCCTACCCGCGCTCACCGGCCCACCGTTGCCACGCCGACCGGTCCCGATCGGCCCGCTGTTCGGGGCGCGGCGGGGCGACGCGGGCGGCCCCGGCACGGGACGGTCGGGAGGAGGCGTCGGAACGGGCCGAGGGTTCAGCGGCGGCGTCGGCACCGGGCGCGGAGGAGCCGGTGCCGGCGGAGGAGGAGCCGGTTCGGCCGGTGCCGCCCCCGACGGCACCAGCGCCGGCGCACTGGTCGGCACCGCGTCGACGGACGACGGCAGTGGGTCGACCGCACTGGGCGGGGTGAGCCGGGAGGTCACCGGGACCCGCGCCACGCCCACCACGATGGGCGGCGCGAGGAGATCCACCAGGTGGGCGGGCAGGTCCGGGCGGACCGTCGGCCAGCGGGAGTCGTCAACGGACCAGTAGTCCGTGCCGGGAGTCTCGATCACCCCCTGCCGGGTCAGCTGATCGTCACCGGACGCGCGGTGCTTGGCCATCGGGATTTGCCTCCACGAACTGCGGCGTGCGGCCCTTCGGGTCGCTGCGGCGGACACCGAGGGAAACGACGCCGCCCGCCTCCCGGTGACGCCACGACCCACCGCCGACCTCGGCGGCGGACGAGAAACGCCCCCGTCCGCGCGACTGACGAAGCACGGACGGGGGCGCGGTGGTCGTCGCTCAGTCGAAGATCGGGCTCTGCTCGCGGGTGCGCTTGAGCTCGTAGAAGCCCGGGGTGCCGGCGACCAGCAGCACGCCGTCCCACAGCCGGCCGGCGGCCTCCCCCTTCGGAGCCGGGGTGATCACCGGGCCGAAGAACGCGACCGGGGTGCCGTCCGGGCCGGGCGCGTGCACGACCGGAGTGCCCACGTCCTGCCCGACCGGGCGCATGCCCGCCTCGTGGCTGGCCCGCAGTGCCTCGTCGTAGTCGGTGCTGTCGGCGGCCGCGGCCAGCGCCGGGTCGAGGCCGGCCTCGGTGAGCGCGGCCACGTACAGCTCCGGACCCCGCTCCTGCTTCTGCAGGTGGATCCGCGTGCCGAGCGCGGTATAGAGCGGGCGCAGCACGTCGTTGCCGTGCAGCTGCTCGGCGGCGATGCAGACCCGCACCGGGCCCCACGCGGTCTTCAGGAACTCCTTGTACTCCTCGGGCAGCTCGTCCCGGCCGTCGTTGAGCACGGCCAGGCTCATCACGTGGAAGCGGATGTCCACGTCCCGGATCTGCTCGACCTCGAGCAGCCAGCGAGAGGTGATCCAGGCCCACGGGCAGGCCGGGTCGAACCACATGTCGGCGGTGACACGTTCGGTCACTGTGAGATCCCTTCGCGACGGGTGGCGCCGACAGGTCGGCGTCTCAGGAGAATCTTCACCCCGCAGCACATCGACCGGCACCCGAATGAGAGCGTGACCTCGGCCACCGCGGGCTGCCCGTACATGGAAGACTCGAATCGGGCCAGCCGTCACGAGCGGTAGGCGAACGGGCGCCGCCGGGCGTACGGCGACATGTGGGATGGAGACGAACAGTGCCGGGAGTGCGCAACCTGACGCAGGTCGAGGCGACCGAGCGGGCACGCCTGCTCAACGTGACGGGGTATGACATCAGTCTGGACCTGTCCAGTGCCGTGCTGGCGGCCGACGGCCGCACGTTCCGGTCGACGACCGAGGTCCGGTTCCGCTGCTCCGAACCGGGCGCGAGCACCTTCATCGAGCTGGCCGCCGAGTCGGTGCGGTCCGCGACGCTGAACGGCACGCCCGTCGACCTGTCCGACTGGTCCGCCGAGAAGGGCCTGACCCTGTCCGGGTTGGACAGCGACAACGTCCTGGTGGTCGACGCCGACTTCGGTTACTCGAACAGCGGTCAGGGTCTGCACCGGACGGTGGACCCGGTGGACGGCGAGACGTACCTCTACAGCCAGTTCGAGACGGCCGACGCCCAGCGGGTGTACGCCTGCTTCGACCAGCCCGACCTGAAGAGCGTCTACACCTGGCACGTCACAGTGCCGGCGCACTGGCGGGCGGTCTCCAACATGCCGGTGCAGCGGGAGGAGCCGGCCGGTGAGGCGCTCAAGACGCTGCACTTCACCGAGTCGCCCCGGATGAGCACCTACATCACCGCGATGTGCGCCGGGCCGTACCACGAGGTGCGCGACACGCACGACGGCATCGACCTCGGGGTCTTCTGCCGGGCGTCGATGGCCCAGTACCTGGACTCCGACGACCTGTTCCTGATCACCAAGCAGGGCTTCGACTTCTTCCACGAGAAGTTCGACGTTCGCTACCCGCTGCCGAAGTACGACCAGCTCTGGGTGCCCGACTTCAACGCCGGCGCGATGGAGAACTTCGGCTGCGTGACGCACGCCGAGTCGCACTACCTGTTCCGCTCGCAGGTCACCGACTTCGAGTACGAGCAGCGGGCCAACACGATCCTGCACGAGCTGGCCCACATGTGGTTCGGTGACCTGGTCACCATGCGCTGGTGGAACGACCTGTGGCTGAACGAGTCGTTCGCCGAGTGGGCCAGCCACTGGTGCAACACGAACGCGACCCGGTTCAGCGAGGCGTGGACGACCTTCCTGTCCATCCGGAAGAACTGGGGCTATCGGCAGGACCAGCTCTCCTCCACCCACCCGGTCTACACCGAGATGCCGGACATGGAGGCCGTCGAGGTCAACTTCGACGGCATCACCTACGCCAAGGGCGCGAGCGTGCTCAAGCAGCTCGTCGCGTACGTGGGTGAGGAGCCGTTCGTGGCCGGGCTGCGGGCCTACTTCGGCAAGCACGCCTGGGGCAACGCCACCTTCGACGACCTGCTCACCGAGCTGGAGACCGCATCCGGGCGGGAGCTGCGCAAGTTCGCCGCGCAGTGGTTGGAGACCGCGCAGGTCAACACGCTGCGTCCGGAGGTGACCATCGGGGCCGACGGCACGTACGAGCAGGTGCTGGTGCGGCAGGAGGCCCCGGCGGCGTACCCGACGCTGCGGACCCACCGGATCGGTGTGGGCCTGTACGACCTGGCCGACGGGCGGTTGGTCCGTCGGGAGCGGTACGAGGTGGACGTGAGCGGCGAGCACACGGATCTCGCCGCGCTGCGTGGCGTCCGGGCCGCCGACGTGTTGCTGCTCAACGACGACGACCTCAGCTACACCAAGCTGCGCCTCGACGAGCGCTCGATGGCGACAGTGGTGCAGCACATCGGTGGCTTCGACTCGTCGCTGGCCCGCGCGCTCTGCTGGACCGCCGCGTGGGACATGATCCGCGACGCCGAGCTGTCCGCCCGCGACTACGTGGCGCTGACGCTGAGCGGGCTGCCCGCAGAGACCGACATCAACCTGGTCACCGCCACCCTGCGGCAGGCGACCACCGCGCTCACCCTGTACGCCGACCCGGCCTGGGCGCCGACCGGCTGGGCCGACCTGGCCCGTACCGCCCGCGACGCACTCGCTGCCGCCGAGCCCGGCAGCGGGTTCCAGTTGGCCTGGGCCCGTGCGTTCACCTCGGCGGTCCGCTCCGAGGAAGACCTGGCCACGCTGCGCGGTTGGCTGGACGGCACCGGCATGCCGGCCGGGCTGACCGTCGACACCGAGCTGCGCTGGTCGGTCCTCGCCGCGCTGGTGGCCAACGGTGCCGCCGGCACCGCCGAGATCGAGGCGGAGCTGAGCAGCGACCGCACGGCCAGCGGCGAGCGGGAAGCCGCGTACGCGCACGCGTTGATGCCGACGGCCGAGAACAAGGCCGCCGTGTGGGCCCTGCTCACCGGCCCGGACGCGCTGCCCAACTGGCGGCACCGGGCGCTGTTGCAGGGGTTCGCCCACCCGGCGCAGGTGGAGCTGGTAGCCCCGTACCGGGAGCGGTACTTCGCGGCGGTCGGGCAGGTGTGGGCCACCCGGGACAGCGAGCCGGCGCAGGAGTTCGCCCAGCTGGCGTACCCGACCTACCTGGTGGAGGACGACACGGTCGCGGCCACCGACGCGTGGCTGGCCGGTGACGGGCACCCCTCCCCGCTGCGTCGGCTGGTGGCCGAGGGCCGCGACGGTGTGGTGCGGGCGCTGAAGGCCCGCGCGAAGGACGCCCAGAGCGCCTGAGCATCGAATACGCGGCCCGGGGCCGGCGTGGGTGTGATTCCGCGCCGGCCTCGGGCGTTATCGTGACAGGAGGAGGTGGACGTGATGGCACCGCCGACCTACGAGTGGCGGCCCCCCGCGCGCGCGTGGCGCGAGCAGGACCTATCCGACCTGCCTGAGGATGGGAACCGCTACGAGATCATCGACGGGAGCCTGCACGTGACACCGCCCCCGGGTTACGGGCATCAAGAGCTGGCGGATGAACTACGGGCCGCCCTTCGAGCGGCGGTGCCCGCTGGATGGCGGGTCATCCGGGAGGCAGGGCTTCGAATGGCCGGGGGAAACCTCATCCCCGACGTCACGGTGCTGAAGCCGACAGCCCCCGCCGACGGCACCTGGGTCGAAGCAGAGGATGTGGCGCTCGTCGTCGAGGTGGAATCACCGGGTAGCCGTCGGCATGACCGGTTCACCAAGCCAGCGCTCTACGCCGAGGCCGGCATCCCCGCCTACTGGCGCGTAGAACGTGGTGATTTCGGTCCGGTGATCTACCGGTACGAGTTGGTGAAGGGGGTGCACTACAACCTGCTCGGCACGGTCGGCCCCGACGATGTAGTGCAGATCGACGAGCCGTGGCCGATGCGCCTCGATCCCTCGGCCTGGCCCCGCTGAAGCAAGCCCAGACACACCGAAGCCCGGCACGCTGCGAGCGGGCCGGGCTTCGTCGTACGAGGAAGGGCTCAGCCCTTGCCGGCGTGGCTGGCGAGCTGGTCGAGGCCGTTGATGATGCCCCCGGCCAGGTCACCGCCGCTGAACGCGCCGACCATGGAGAGCGCGGCCAGCTTGGCGTACGTGTCAGGGATGCGCTTGCGGGCGTACCGCCCGGTGATGATCTCCAGCTGGCGCTGGTTGGGCGACACGGCGATCAGCACCGACTTGTCGGGCTCGGCGAGCTGACGGTGCAGCCGCTGGGCGTGCTCACGGATCGGCTCGTCGAGACCACCGACGAAGACCGAGAAGACCAGACCGGTGCCCCTGTCGGCCAGGCGCAACGCCTCGTCGATGCGCAGCAGCTGGCGGGTCGAGAACGGCCCGTCGAGCACCTCGGGCGGATTTTCCGACCCGGCCTGCTTTTCACCAACGGTCACTTGCGCCTCCGGTTCCACCGGCCGGCGCCTCGACGCTGGCCTGCTCAAGCTTGTGGCTGGTCAGCGCGGGCGCCTGCGCCCCCGCCGTCAGCGCGGTGCCGGCCGAGTCGGCCAGCTGCTCCGGACGGCCCAGGAACCAGACCGGAGTGAAGTCGAAGGGCCGGCCCGGACGGTAGCGCTTGGCACCACCGCCACCGCCGGTGGCACCACCGTGGCTACCGGCGTACGACAGGCCGGCGATGACCAGCACCGCGGCCAACGGGATGCCGACGAAGACCAGCAACGTCTCGGTAACAGACAATCCCAACGCCCCCAGGCGGAAGAAGGACGACAGTGAAAAACCGGGTCGGATGGACGATCACGCTGCCGACCGCCCGACTCCGTCACCATTCACGTTAGCGGAGTCGACGGCCCGCCAGATTGCGGGGTGCCGATCCCATCCGTCACTACAGTTCTCCAGTTGCGCAGCGGTAGCAATGAGCCGCGCGTCGTCGCCGTACCGGCCGGTGAGCAGCACCCCGACGGGCAGTCCGTCGGTCGTGGTACCCAGTGGCAGGGAGACGGAGGGATCGCCGGTGACGTTGAAGATGGCGCAGTAGGGCGAGAACCGGCGTTGCCGGTCGAAGTCGGCGGCCGGGTCCGCGTCGGCGGTGAACCAGCCCACGGGTGCCTGCGGGGTGGCCAGGGTGGGACACAGGAGCAGGTCACAACCGGCGGTGCGGCGGGCACCGAGGCGCACCTGCGCCTGCAACTCCCCGAGGGTGGCGGTCAGGGTGCCGGCGGAGATTTCAGCGCCCCGGGCCCGGAGCAGCCGGGTCAACGGCAGCAGCTCCGCCTCCCGCTGCGGTGGCACCGGGGCGAGCGCCAGCACGTACCAGAGGGTCTCGAACAGCGGCCACACCGCCGGCCCGAGCGGCGGCGGCACCTCGACCACCTCGTGGCCGGCCGCCGTGAGCAGCGCGGCGGCCCGGTCCACGGCGGCCACGCAGTCGGGATGCACAGGTTCTTCGGCGAGCATCGGCGTGGTGAACCGGCCGATCCGCAGCGGGCCGGGCTCGGCCCGGAGAGCGGAAGAGCACACGACTGAACACCCG
>NZ_JBEZEH010000249.1:2582-9259 GCF_040648775.1 Micromonospora sp. NPDC049089 | reverse complement strand
CCGGGCGGTCAGGCTTGATCCCTGCGCCGGGCACGGCGGGCCCCCGCCCCCGTCGTGGTTCCGGTTTGTGCGGGGGTGCCGCCGCCGTCGGTGGGTTGGGTGATCTTGGTGGTTCTTGGTCAGCGTTGGGTCTTCGGTTTGCTGGGGGTTTACCAGCCTCTGGCTTTCCACTGGGGGAGGGCCGGGCGCTCGGCGCCCAGGGTGCTGTCCTTGCCGTGGCCCGGGTAGAACCAGGTGTCGTCCGGGAGTTGGTCGAACAGCTTGTGCTCGACGTCACCGATCAGCGCCGCGAAGCGCTCCGGGTCCTTGTCGGTGTTGCCCACCCCACCGGGGAAGAGACTGTCGCCGGTGAAGAGGTGCGGGGTGCCGGCCGGGTCGCGGTAGAGCAGCGCGATCGAACCCGGGGTGTGCCCCTTGATGTGGATGACCTCCAACGCGCAGTCGCCGACCGCCACGGTGTCGCCGTCGGCCAGCCGCTCCGCCTCGATCGGCAACCCCGCCGCGTCGTCGGCGTGCACCAACGCCTGGGCGCCGGTCTTGGCGACGACCTCCTCCAGCGCCACCCAGTGATCCATGTGCTGGTGGGTCGTCACCACGGCGGTGAGCCCACCGTCACCGATCAGCTCGAGCAGCCGGGGTGCCTCGTTCGCGGCGTCGATCAGTACCTGATCACCGGTGCCCGTGCAGCGCAGCAGGTAGGCGTTGTTGTCCATCGGACCCACCGACAGCTTGCTGATGGTCAGCCCGTCCAGCTCCCGAACCGCCGGTGGGCCGCCGTGCGTGACGTCTCCGCTGTATGTCATGACGTTTCTATATCCATTCCGGTGGAGTAGGCAGGGGACCGTCAGGGGTGACGGAGAGCAGGGTGCCGTCGGCGCGGCCGATCAGCCAGACGGCGAGGTCGGGGGCGGAGCCGGCGACGACCGGAGCGCCGACGCGCTCCCCGATCACCACCTCGTGCTCACTGCCGTCGAGACGCAACACCATCGACGGCGGTGTCGGCCCCGTGGCGTGATGACTGGCGGCCTCCCGCAGCAGTCGGTGGGCGAACGTCTCCGACCAGTCCGCGGCCCGGTAGTCGGCGGCCAGATCGAGGTGGTGCACCTCGATCTCCCGCAGCCGACCCCAGACCAGCAGCGCCGCCGGCCAGGGACCCTTACGCGCCTGCACCGTCGCCGCCCACGCGTCGGCCGGCATCGCCGCGACCGCCTCGGCGAACAGGTCCGCGGTGCGTCGCAGGTCGTCCAGGTGCGCGGCCGGTGGCCGGCTCGAACCGGCTTCGATGTCGGCGGTGCGGGCGTCCAGCGAGGCGTACATCGGCAGTGCCGCCCCGGTGCGGGCCGCGGTGAGCAGGTTGACGAAACCGTCGGCGTTGCGCGCCACATGCGCCAGGACGTGGCCGCGCGTCCAGCCCGGCAGCAGCGACGCGGCGGCCAGGTCCGCGGCGTCGAAAGAAGCGGCGGTACGCAGTAGTCGCCTGGTGGCCGCGTCCACCTCGCCCATCAGCAACAGCGGATCCGTGGTCACCCGTCGACCCTAGCGGTCCGCCGTCGCGCCGTCGCCGGGGAAATCGCTTTCGGCGCGTCGGCGCGCGACCTACCGTCAGCGGCAGACGCGGCACCGGGACATCGGACGGAGGTGGTGATCATGCCGGACGTGGCACGCGTGTTCCGCCATCACCAGCTTCGACACCGATGAGGATGCCATGACGATCGATTTGACCGCCCTCGGCTGGGACGCCGAGCGGACGGCGTACGCCGCGCGCCGCGGCGAGCACCAGCCGGGTCGGGTGGCCCGGGTGGACCGGGGGGTCTGCACGGTCCTCACCGCAGGTGGCCCGGTCCGGGCCAGTCTGGGTGGGGCGGTGCTGACCGTCGCCGCCCGGGACCCGTCCGCGCTGCCCTGCGCCGGGGACTGGGTGCTGCTCACCCACTGGCCGGACCGCCGCGTCACCGTCGAGGCCGTGCTGCCACGGCGGGGAGCGCTGATCCGACGTACCGCCGGCAAGGACGCCAGTGGTCAGGTGCTGGCCGCCAACCTCGACGCCGCCGCCGTGGTGGAGCCGGTGCACCCCGAGCCGGACGTGGGCCGGATCGAGCGGCTGCTCTCCCTGGCCCACGAGTCCGGCGCCCGGCCACTTGTCGTACTGACCAAGGCGGACCTCGCGGCCGACCCGGCCGCGCTGGCCCGCCAGCTGGCCGCCGTCGCGCCCGGGGTGCCCGTGCTGCCGGTCAGCGCCGAACGTGGCCTCGGGCTGGCACCACTGCGCGCCGAGGTGACGCCCGGCCGCACGCTCGGTCTGCTCGGCCCCTCCGGTGCCGGCAAGTCGAGCCTCGTCAACGCCCTCGTCGGAGCGGTGATGATGCCCACCCAGGCGATCCGGCGCGTCGACGGCAAGGGCCGGCACACCACCACCTGGCGGGCGCTCGTACCGATCCCCGGTGGCGGTGCGGTGATCG
Organism: Micromonospora sp. NPDC049089; assembly: GCF_040648775.1. Taxonomy (NCBI): domain Bacteria; kingdom Bacillati; phylum Actinomycetota; class Actinomycetes; order Micromonosporales; family Micromonosporaceae; genus Micromonospora; species Micromonospora sp. NPDC049089. The sequence continues at coordinate 6,800 of NZ_JBEZEH010000249.1, read as the reverse complement.
ACACGCCCGGTGTCCGGGCGGTCGGCCTGCTGGACGGCGCGGCCGGGCTCGACCGGGCGTTCGCCGACATCGCCGGGCTGGCCGAGGGCTGCCGGTACGCCGACTGCGGTCACGACGGCGAGCCGGCCTGCGCGGTCCGGGAGGCGGTACACACCGGCGAGCTCTCCACCCGTCGGTGGGAGAGCTGGCGACGGCTGCAGGGTGAGGTGGCCCACGAGAGCCGACGGCGGGAGGCCCGGGTGGCGGCGGAGCGACGCGGCGGGTGGCGTTCGGCCCGGCGTCGGGCCGCGCGTCCGCCGGCGCCCGGCGGCTACTGACCGGGCACCCGCCGGCGCGTGGCCGACCGGGTTCCCGGGCGGCGCGGCCGACCGGGCTGAGCTGGGGGAATGTGCGGGCGAGGGAAACTGTCGTACCTCGGGGCTAGAGTTGCCGAGGCGCGTTTTCCGCGCCCGCACGACCGCTCAAGACCACCCAGAGCGGGACAGATCCTTTGCTTCATCTTCTCCCGGGAGTACACGCACCGTGGCCGACCGACTGATCATCCGTGGCGCGCGCGAGCACAACCTGCGTGACGTCAGTCTCGACCTGCCCCGGGACGCGCTCATCGTGTTCACCGGGCTGTCCGGGTCGGGCAAGTCGAGCCTGGCCTTCGACACGATCTTCGCCGAGGGGCAGCGGCGCTACGTCGAGTCGCTCTCGTCGTACGCCCGGCAGTTCCTCGGCCAGATGGACAAGCCAGACGTCGACTTCATCGAGGGCCTGAGCCCGGCCGTCTCGATCGACCAGAAATCCACCTCGCGCAACCCGCGCTCAACGGTCGGCACCATCACCGAGGTCTACGACTACCTGCGTCTGCTCTACGCCCGCATCGGTGAACCGCACTGCCCGGTCTGTGGTGAGCGCATCTCCCGGCAGAGCCCGCAGCAGATCGTCGACCGGGTCCTCGCCATGGCCGAGGGCACCAAGTTCATGGTGCTCGCCCCGGTGATCCGTGGCCGCAAGGGCGAATATGTCGACCTCTTCGCCGAGCTACAGGCCAAGGGCTACGCCCGGGCCCGGGTCGACGGCGTGGTTCACCCGCTGACCGAGCCGCCGAAGCTCAAGAAGCAGGAGAAGCACACCATCGAGGTGGTGATCGACCGGCTCACCGTCAAGCCGAGCGCCAAGCAGCGGCTCACCGACTCGGTCGAGGCCGCACTGGGCCTGTCCAGCGGCCTGGTCCTGCTCGACTTCGTCGACCTTCCCGAGGACGACCCGGACCGCGAGCGCCGCTACTCCGAGCACCTTGCCTGCCCCAACGACCACCCGCTCGCCATCGAGGATCTCGAGCCTCGGGTCTTCTCCTTCAACGCGCCCTACGGCGCCTGCCCGGAGTGCACCGGCCTGGGCACCAAGAAGGAGGTCGACCCGGAGCTGCTGGTCCCCGACCCGGAGCGCAGCCTGCGCGAGGGCGCCATCCAGCCCTGGTCCACCGGGCACAACCTGGAATACTTCCTGCGCCTGCTCGAGGCGCTCGGCGAGGCCCAGCACTTCGACATCGACACCCCGTGGCGGGCGTTGCCGGCGCGGGCACAGAAGACGATCCTCCACGGCTCCGACGACCAGGTTCACGTGCGCTACCGCAACAAGTACGGCCGCGAGCGCTCCTACTACACCGGCTTCGAGGGCGTGGTGCAGTGGATCGAGCGCCGGCACTCCGACACCGAATCCGAGTGGTCCCGCGACAAGTACGAGGGCTACATGCGCGACGTGCCCTGCGCGGCGTGCGGCGGTGCCCGGCTCAAGCCCGAAGTCCTCGCGGTCACCCTCGCGGGCAAGAGCATCGCCGAGGTCTGCAACCTCTCCGTGGGGGAGTGCGCCGACCTGCTCGCCGGCATCGAGCTGACCGACCGGCAGAAGATGATCGCCGAGCGGGTCCTCAAGGAGATCAACGCCCGGCTGCGGTTCCTGCTCGACGTCGGCCTGGACTACCTCTCCCTGGACCGCCCAGCCGGCACGCTCTCCGGCGGCGAGGCACAGCGCATCCGGCTGGCCACCCAGATCGGCTCCGGTCTGGTGGGCGTGCTCTACGTGCTCGACGAGCCGTCGATCGGGCTGCACCAGCGCGACAACCACCGGCTGATCGAGACCTTGATCCGGCTGCGTGGGCTCGGCAACACGCTGATCGTGGTGGAGCACGACGAGGACACCATCCGCACCGCCGACTGGATCGTCGACATCGGTCCCGGCGCGGGTGAGCACGGCGGCAAGATCGTGCACAGCGGCTCGGTGCCGGCGCTGCTGAAGAACAAGGAGTCGATCACCGGGGCGTACCTGTCCGGTCGGCGGTCGATCCCGACGCCGACGGGCCGCCGCCCGCAGGACCCGGCCCGCGAGCTGGTGGTGCACGGCGCGCGGGAGCACAACCTGCGCAACCTGACCGTCTCGTTCCCGCTGGGCCAGCTGATCGCTGTCACCGGGGTCAGCGGCTCGGGCAAGTCGACGCTGGTCAACGACATCCTGTACGCGGTGCTGGCCAACCAGATCAACGGCGCCCGGCTGGTGCCCGGCCGGCACACCCGCGTCTCCGGGCTGGAGCACGTGGACAAGGTCGTCGGCGTGGACCAGTCGCCGATCGGCCGCACGCCGCGCTCCAACCCGGCCACCTACACCGGCGTCTGGGACCACGTCCGCAAGCTCTTCGCCGAGACGACCGAGGCGAAGGTACGCGGGTACGGCCCGGGTCGGTTCTCCTTCAACGTCAAGGGCGGACGCTGCGAGGCGTGCTCCGGTGACGGCACCATCAAGATCGAGATGAACTTCCTCCCCGACGTGTACGTCCCCTGCGAGGTCTGCAAGGGCGCCCGGTACAACCGGGAGACCCTGGAGGTGCACTACAAGGGCAAGACCGTCTCGGACGTGCTGGAGATGCCGATCGAGGAGGCCGCCGAGTTCTTCTCCGCGATCCCGGCCATCCACCGGCACCTGAAGACCCTGGTCGACGTCGGCCTGGGCTACGTCCGTCTCGGTCAGCCGGCGCCGACCCTCTCCGGCGGTGAGGCGCAGCGGGTCAAGCTCGCCTCCGAGCTGCAGAAGCGCTCCACCGGGCGGACGGTCTACGTGCTCGACGAGCCGACCACCGGTCTGCACTTCGAGGACATCCGCAAGCTCCTGATGGTGCTGGAGGGGCTGGTCGACAAGGGCAACACGGTGATCACGATCGAGCACAACCTCGACGTGATCAAGACTGCGGACTGGCTGATCGACATGGGTCCCGAGGGTGGCCACCGTGGCGGCACCGTGCTCGCCACCGGCACCCCCGAGGAGGTCGCCGAGGTGGCCGAGAGCCACACTGGCGAGTTCCTGCGCCAGGTGCTCAAGCTCGACGGCAAGGCCAAGGGTGCGGCTGCCGCCACCACCCGAGCCGCCAAGGCCAACGGGGTCACCAAGGCGCGGGCCAGCCGTAAGGTGCCGGCCGCCGCGCGCTGACCTCTGTACGCGTGCTGATGGGGTGGGGCGGGTCGGATGACGACCTGCCCCACCCCATTTGTCGGGTCAAGCGGATGCCGTGGTGAACCATCCGGCACAGTTGCCCGTGTGGAGAAGTGTGGCCGGCTTTCGACCGGCAGCGGGCTAGAGAGAGGCGAGGCATGAGTGACGATCAAGCGCTGACCGGACCAGGTACGCAGACACGTCGTAACCTGCTCACCGGCGTCGGGGCGGTCGGCGCGGCCGTCGTCCTGGCTGCCTGCGGCAGTGACGACGGCGGCAGCAGCAGCGGTGCGCCCACAAGCGGTGGCCCCGCCGTACCCAGCACCGGCGACGCTGGCGGCGGTGACCGGCAGGATGCCCAGTCGCTGGCCACCACCGCCGACATCCCGGTCGGCGGCGGCAAGGTCCTCGCCGCTCAGGGCGTGGTCATCACCCAGCCCACGGCCGGCCAGTTCAAAGGCTTCAGCCCGATCTGTACGCACCAGAACTGCCCGGTGACGAACGTCGACGGCGGCACCATCAACTGCACCTGCCACAACAGCAAGTTCTCGATCGAGGACGGCTCGGTGAAGGCCGGCCCGGCCACCAAGCCGCTGCCGCCCAAGGAGATCAAGGTCACCGGCGACCAGATCTCGCTGGCCTGACCCGACGCGGGGCCGGTGGGCCGGCCCGGGCCGCACCTTGACCGGCCGGTCGCCCGGCGTCGCAGGATCGATCCGCGTTCGGAAAGTCGGGGTGTCAGCGGTG
>NZ_JBEZEH010000249.1:0-2572 GCF_040648775.1 Micromonospora sp. NPDC049089 | reverse complement strand
CCCGTGTGCACCCCTCACGCTGCACTTTTCTTTGTGTGTGCAGTCCGATGTCGCCCCCCCCCCCCCACTTCCGGGGCACCGAGTGGATCACGCCTGCGGTGGGCTGTCGGTGCTGCGGACTAGGCTTGTTGGCGTGGCTGACCCCTCGACCTACCGCCCCGCACCCGGCACCATCCCGGAGCTACCAGGGGTCTACCGCTTTCGCGACGGCACCGGCCGGGTGATCTACGTCGGCAAGGCGCGAAATCTGCGCAGCCGACTCAACTCCTACTTCGGCGACGTCTGGAACCTGCACGAGCGCACCCGGCAGATGGTCACCACCGCCGAATCGGTGGACTGGATCACCGTCGGCACCGAGGTCGAGGCGCTCCAGCAGGAGTTCACCTGGATCAAGCAGTACGACCCGCGGTTCAACGTCCGCTACCGCGACGACAAGTCGTACCCCTATCTCGCTGTCACCCTCGACGAGGAGTACCCCCGGCTGCAGGTGATGCGCGGCGCCAAGCGCAAGGGCGTGCGTTACTTCGGTCCCTACTCGCATGCCTGGGCCATCCGGGAGACCCTCGACCTGCTGCTGCGCGTGTTCCCCGCACGCACGTGTTCCGCCGGGGTGTTCAAGCGGGCCGGCCAGGTCGGTCGCCCCTGCCTGCTGGGCTACATCGGCAAGTGCTCGGCGCCGTGCGTGGGCACCGTCTCCGCCGACGAACACCGGGCCATCGTCGACGGGTTCTGCGACTTCATGGCCGGGCGCACCGACACCATGGTCCGCAAGATCGAACGTGAGATGACCGAGGCGAGCGAGCAGCTGGAGTTCGAGCGGGCCGCCCGCCTGCGCGACGACGTGGCCGCGCTGCGCCGGGCCATGGAGAAGCAGACCGTTGTGCTCGGCGACGGCACCGACGCGGACGTCGTCGCGTTCGCCGACGACCCGCTCGAGGCGGCTGTGCAGGTCTTCCACGTCCGCGACGGCCGGGTCCGCGGCCAGCGCGGTTGGGTGGTGGAGAAGACCGAGGAGCTGACCACCGGGGACCTGGTGCACCACTTCTGCACCCAGGTGTACGGCGGCGAGCACGGCGAGGCCGACGTTCCTCGGGAACTACTGGTCCCCGAGCTGCCCGCGGACGCCGACGCGCTGGCCGAGTGGCTCTCCAACCACCGGGGCAGTCGGGTGTCGCTGCGGGTGCCGCAGCGTGGCGACAAACGCTCACTGATGGAGACGGTGGAGCGCAACGCCAAGGACGCGCTGGCCCGGCACAAGCTCAAGCGCTCCGGTGACCTGACCACCCGGGGCAAGGCACTGGACGAGATCAGCGAGGCGCTGGGCATGAGCACCTCGCCGCTGCGCATCGAGTGCTTCGACATCTCCCAGATCCAGGGCACCGACGTGGTCGCCAGCATGGTGGTCTTCGAGGACGGGTTGCCCCGCAAGAGCGAGTACCGGCGGTTCATCGTCCGGGGCGCCACCGACGACCTCTCCGCGATGTCCGAGGTGCTCCGTCGCCGCTTCGCCCGCTACCTGGACGCCAGGGCCGAGACGGGTGAGGTGGGCGTGGAGTCGGCCGACGATCCGGCCGCGCCCGGAGGCGCCACGGATCCACAGGTCGGCATCCTGATCGACCCGACCACCGGCCGGCCCCGAAAATTCGCGTACCCGCCACAGCTGGTGGTCGTCGACGGCGGCGCCCCACAGGTCGCCGCCGCCGCGCAGGCCCTCGCCGACCTCGGCATCGACGACGTGGCCCTGTGCGGGCTGGCCAAGCGGCTGGAAGAGGTGTGGCTCCCGGACGACGAGTTCCCGGTCATCCTCCCGCGCACCTCGGAAGGGCTCTACCTGCTGCAACGGGTGCGTGACGAGGCCCACCGGTTCGCCATCACCTTCCACCGGCAGCGCCGCTCCAAGCGGATGACCGAATCAGCGTTGGACCACGTACCCGGCCTGGGCGAGGTACGTCGCAAGGCGCTGCTGCGGCACTTCGGCTCGCTCAAACGACTCTCGGCGGCAACGGTCGACGAGATCACCGAGGTGCCTGGGGTGGGGCGGCGCACCGCCGAGGCGATCCTGGCTGCCCTGGACAAGGACACCAAGGCCGGCGACGGCGCGGGCGCGAAGCCCAGCACCTGAGCACTGTCGCTCGCTCGCTGCCGGGCCGGAGGCGGCCGCTGGCTGTCCTCGCTCGCTCCGGTGATGGGCGGTCGCCCCATGATCGTGCTCGTTCCTGGATGTAGTGGCCTCGTTGCGCTGGGAGGGGCCTCTTTCCTGGATCGAGCACGATCTAGCGGGGGTTACGCGCACCGGGCTGCCCCCGGCCAGGCTGACCCGGCCGGCGCTCTGCCCGCGTGTCGGGCCGAACCCGCCCGGTCCGCCCCGTCTGTCCGATCCCGCCGCGCCCGGCCCGCCCGGTCCGCCCCGCTCGGTCCGCTCCGCCCGCCCGGCGCGCCCGCTCGGTCCGCCCGGTCCGCCCCGCCCCGCGCGGCCCGCTCCGCCCGCTCCGCCCGCTCCGCCCGGCCCGGTCTGCCCGGTCCGCCCCGCCCGCTCCGCCCCGCCCGCTCCGCCCCGCCCGGCCCGCCCGGT
>NZ_JBEZEH010000248.1:0-9400 GCF_040648775.1 Micromonospora sp. NPDC049089 | reverse complement strand
ACCTCACCCACCCGCGTGGGGCCCGCGCGGGGCGGGGGGGGGGGGGGGGGGCCCCCCCCCCCCCCCCCCCACGCCGGGATGATCATCGTTGCGGCCGTAACGTGTGGGCTGATCTACGCGGCTGGGCCGTTACTGCCGTCCGTCATGCGTTCGCGGCGCGCCGCCGCGGTGTGGCTGGCCGCCGTCGGCGCGGTCTGGCTGATCCTGCTGACCCTGTCGGCGGACGCGGTATGGGTGGCGTTCCCGCTGTATTTCCTACAGCTGCACCTGCTGTCACGCCGCGCCGGCCTGACCGCCGTAGTGACCACCACAGTGGCGGCTGTCATCGGTTTCGCCGCCCACCAGGGCTCGTTCAGCCCGACGGCGGCGATCGGCCCGACCCTCGGCGCCGCCGTGGCGGTCGCGGTGGTGTGGGGATACCAGAGCTTGTACCGCGAGAGTGAACACCGCCGAAGGCTGATTGGGGAACTCACCGCGACCCGCGCAGACCTCGCCGCCGCACAGCACACCGCCGGTGTCCTCGCCGAACGCGAACGCCTCGCCCGTGAGGTCCACGACACCCTCGCCCAGGGCTTCACCAGCATCCAACTACTGCTACGGGCTGCCGAACGCGCTCTTCCCGACACCCCGCACAAAGCCGCCCATTACGTCGGGCAGGCCCGCCAGGCCGCCGTCGACAACCTGGCCGAGGCCCGCCGCTTCGTCGCCGCGCTCACCCCGCCCGCCCTCGACGACACCACTCTGGCCGGCGCCCTGGAACAGCTGTGCGCCACCACCAGCACCCGCCACCGCCTCACCGCGCGTTTCCACCTCACCGGCGATCCCCGGCCGCTGCCGGCCGCGTACGACACAGCCTTACTGCGTATCGCCCAGTCCGCCCTCGCGAACACCGTGCGCCACGCCGAGGCCGCCACCGCCGACGTCACCCTCAGTTACCTCGGTGATCACGTCGCCGTGGACATCGTCGACGACGGCCACGGCTTTGACCCGCACCGACTTCCCGCACCCGAAGCAGGCAGCGGCGGATACGGCCTGCCCGCGATGCGCGCCCGCGTCCTGGCCCTCGGCGGCACTCTCACCCTCGAGTCTGTCCCGGGCCACGGCACCGCTCTGGCCGCCCAACTGCCACTCGCCTGCTCGAGCGACCACCCCGTCAAGGCGACCTCATGACCGACGTCCCCATCCGCCTACTGCTGGCCGACGACCACCCCATCGTCCGTGCCGGTCTACGCGCCATACTGGAGACCGAACCCGGCATCGAAGTCGTGGCCCAAGCCGCCACCGCCGAAGACGCCGTGGCCCGCGCCTGCCAAGGCGACATCGACGTCGTGCTCATGGACCTGCAGTTCGGTAAAGGCATGAACGGTGCCCAGGCCACCGCCGCTATCACCGCCCGACCCGGCGCCCCCCGCGTACTGATCGTCACCACCTACGACACCGACGCCGACACCCTGCCCGCCATCGCAGCTGGCGCCACCGGTTACCTACTCAAGGACGCCCCACCCGAAGACCTCGCCGCCGCCGTCCGCACCGCCGCGGTCGGCCGAACCACTCTCGCCCCGGCCGTCGCCGACCGGCTCATGAACCGGCTACGCGACCCCAGCACCACCCTGACCCCCCGCGAAACCGAAGTCCTCACCCTGGTCGCCGAAGGCCTGTCCAACCACGCCGTCGGTGTCCGCCTGCACCTCACCGAAGGCACCGTCAAATCCCACCTCGCCCGCATATACACCAAACTCGGCGTCGACTCACGCACCGCCGCCATCGCCACCGCAACCCAACTCGGCTTGATCCGACGGTGACCCGGACACCACAGAGCCACCGAGCGGCCCCACCGCCTCTCCTCTGGCCACGGTTCCCGCGACCGTCCCTTGGGGCGTGGTCCGTCGGTCAGCCCAGACGGGCGGTCACCGCGGCAACCACCTGTTCCTGTTCCGGCACGAGATAGAAGTGGTCACCGGGGAACGTCGCCAACTCGAAGCCGCCGGTAGTCAACTCCCCCCAGGCCCGCACCGTCGACGTGGTGCACGTAGGGTCCTCGGTCCCCAGGTAGGCGGCGATCGGGGCTCGGACCTTCGCCGGTTCGCGCGGCAGGTGGCGGTAGAGCATCCGCAGGTCCCCCCGGAGCGAGGGCATGATCAGCTCGCGGAGCTTCGGTGACCGCAGCAGCACCGGATCGACCTCACCCAGGGCGCCGATCCGGCCGAGCAGATATTCGTCGTCGGCGAGATCCGGGTCGAGTTCGACCCGGGAGATGTGCGGCGCGCCGTGTCCCGAGACGAAGAGCACGCTCGGCGTGAACCCGTAGCGGGACTCCAGGACCAGGGTGACCTCGTACGCCACCGACGCGCCCATGCTGTGGCCGAAGAACGCGATCGGCCGGTCCAGGTACGGCACGAGCACGTCACTGATCCGTTCGGCGAGCACGTCCATCTGATCCACGCAGGGCTCCAGCAGCCGGTCCTGCCGACCCGGGTAGCAGACCGCCAGCAGATCGGTGGCGCCGTCAAGCAGGCCCGCCCACGGTTGGAACACGTTGGCGTTCCCGCCGGCGTGCGGGAAGCAGACCAGGCGCAGGTCGGACCGCTCAGCTCGGCGGAAGGTCCGCAGCCACCGGCCACGCACCCCGGCCCCTATCATCTCCACGTTTCTCCTCCCGCCAGCCGATGCCCGGTCAGTCCGACATCGCCACGAGGATGCGGCGGCTCCCGGTGTAGGGGCGCCGACCGTGCGCCACCAGCACGTTGTCGATCAGCAGCAGGTCACCGACGCGCCAGTCCACGTCGATTGCCGCGTCCAGCCCTCGGTCGCGGATCTGGAACACGTACTCGTCGGGGATCGGGCTGCCGTCGGCGAAGGTGACCGACTGGGGCAGTTCGTCCTGCGTCATCACCTGGGTCATCACCCGAGCGACCTCGTCGTCCAGAGCGGCCGGGTGCCACTGGTCGCTCTGGTTGAACCACACCTCCACCCCCGTTACGGGGTGCCGGGTGGTGGCCGGGCGGACCTGGCTCACCCGCAGCCCTTCCGCGGTCCACGTCCAGGTCGCCCCGGTGCCGTCGAGGAACGCCTCGACCTCCGCCCGGTTCTCGGTCTCAAAGGTCTGCTGCCAGCTCTTGCCCAGCCCCAGGCCGTCGTGCAGGTTCTGCTGGTAGCACACCCCGCCCGCGAAGGCGGCGCGGACCTCCGGGTCGAGAGACTCCAGCCAGTGATGGGCGTCGACCACCGGGGTGGCACCGCCGGTCGGCGCGGCGAGCTGGCAGTAGAACAGCAGGCGGGCTGGCCAGTGCGCGGCGTACGACAGTTCGTTGTGCATGGAGATGGTGTACGGCGCTGGGTACTCGGTCGAGGTGTAGACGTTGCGGCCGACCTTGGTACGTGGCGAGTTGCCATGCACGTAGGCCAGCCGGTTGGGCAGCACCATGTCCATCACCGGGTCCAGCGCGCCCGGCTCGACGCCGAAGCCCCGGAACACCAGCGCCTTCTCGGTGGTGAGTAACGCCGTCAGGTCCAGCTCCCGCAGATGGCCGATCAGCCCGTCAACGGTGGCTGCGCATCTGGCGCTGCTGGGTGTGATCTCGTGCGGCTGCCACGTGCCGTGCTCGCTCATCGGTCGGTCTCCTCCACGCCAGGGTCGGTCCTGTGCCGGGCAGCCTGACGTGGGCGGCCATATTTCCTCGATATCGTCGCCGGGTTCAACCATGCGGGTCGCGACCGGCTGCCGTCGCCGCCAGCTCGGCGTCGGCCCGCTCGGCGTCGGCCCGCTCGGCAGCTGCCTCGGCTCGTTCCGCCTGTGCGGCGGTACGGGTGCCGAAAGCCAGCACCGCGAACACCGCGATCACCACCATCGTCGCGCCCACGACGGCCAACGCCACCTCGATGCGTACGGTGTCCAGCAGGAAGCCCGCGAGCAGCGCGCCGATCGAGTTGGCACCGGAGGAGAGCAGCGTGAAGATCGAGCCGGCCCGGCCGCGCAGCTCGTCGGGTGTCGTCCTCAGCAGATACAGCACCCCGGCCACGTTGCCGATCCCGGCACCGTAATTGATCAGCGCCAGGAGGACACTGGCCGCAACCAGCCCGGGTGCCACGACCAGCAGCGGCATCAGCACCGCCCACGCCAGGTGGATGCCGATCATCATCCGGCGGATGCCCCACCGGCGCAGGAAGGCGTTGCTGGTCATCGCGCCCGCCATGCCGAAGACGCTGTTGATTGCCAACAGCAGACCGACCGTCGCGGGCGTGCCGTCCCGGTCCTTGACCAGCACCACCAGACCGAGGCCGAGGATCTGGAAGAGAATGTTGCTGGCCGCGAAGAGGCACAGCGCCCGACGCAGGTAGAGCTTGCCCCAGATGAAGGCGACACCTTCCCTGATCTGGGCGATCAGCCCGCCTGCCGAGCCGTCCGACGACCGGGGCGCCCGTAGGTCCCGCCGGACGAACAGCAGGGTCACCAGCGACACCAGGTGCACGGCGGTGGCGAACAGGAACGGCGCGAAGCGGGCCACGGCGTAGAGCACGGTGCCGGTCGGCTGGCCCAGGATGCTGGCGGCATTGGCCCGCGACTCGTTGGCCGCCAGCGCCGCGCCCAGTTGGTCGCGGGGCACCACGGCACACACCGCGGCTCGTTCCGCCAGCGCGTAGCAGATGCCGAGGGTGGCCTCCAGGAACGCGACCACCATCAGGTGCGGCAACCGCACCGCGTCGAGCAGCACCACCGCCGCCACGCTGCCGGCTCCGAGAACGCGGCCGGCGGTGCAGATCAGCATCGTCGTACGCCGGTTCCACCTGTCGACGAGCGCGCCAGCCGGCAGCTGGGCGACGAGGTTCGGCAGCAGCGCGGCGAAGGTGACGAGGCTGGCCGCGGTGGCCGAACCGGTCGACCAGTAGACCAGCAGGGTGTAGCCGATGGAGGTGGCCCGGGCACCGAGCGCGGAGAGCCCCGAACCGGTCCAGAGCAACAGGAACTCCCGGTTGCGGGTGAGCCTCGCCGCGCGGCGGGCGGGCCTGCCCGGCGGCTCGGTGACCGTCACCGCGTCGTCCCACCCGCGTGCGATCGGCACCACTCCAGCACCGCCATCGCGCTGTAGAGCTTGTTCTCCGCCTGACCGAACGCGATGCTCGCTGGCCCGTCGAGCACCTCCGAGGTCACCTCCTCACCGCGATGCGCCGGCAGGTCGTGCAGGAACACCGCGTTCGGGCTGTGCCGCCAGAGTTCCTGTTCGACCCGGAACGGGGCGAAGACCTGTCGCCAGTCCGGGTCCGGCTTCACGGTGCCGGTGGTCTGCCAGCGGGTGGTGTAGATGGCATCCAGATCGCCCGGCAGGTCTGACATGTGGCACCGCTCGACGATGCTCGCCCCACTGATCTCGGCCTGCCGGGTGGCGTCGGCCAGGATCTGGGCGGGCAGGCCGTAACCGGGCGGGGTACGCAGTTCCAGTTCAACGCCCGGAAACCGGGTGAGCCCCAGGGCGAGGGCGGTGGCCGTGTTGTTGGCCTCCCCCAGGTAGAGCAGGCGCAACCCCTCGATCCGGCCGAACTGCCGCAGCAACGTGGTCAGGTCTGTCAGCGCCTGGGTGGGGTGCTCCTCGGCGCTCATCGCGTTGATCACCGCCATCCGATTCTGGGCAGACCAGGCCCGCAATTCGGCCGGGTCACCGGCGGTGCGGGCGACCAGCACGTCGAGCATGCCGGACAGCACCCGGCCGGTGTCCTCGCTGGTCTCCCCGGTGTTGGTCTGCAGGTCCTGCGGGCCGTACTGGATCACGCCGGCGCCGAGCCGCAGTGCGGCGCTGGTGAAGGCGGTCCGGGTACGCGTCGAGGTCTTGAGGAAGTAGACCCCGGCGACCTGCCCGGCGAGCGGGTTCCCGCACTCCCCGGCGGCGAACGCGGCGCCCCGGGCGATGATCGAGTAGAGGTCCGCATCGGTCAGGTCGCGGATCGACACCAGGTGCCGCACCTGCTGGACGGTGGGGTCGGTGACCGTCGCGGAGACGCTCGGAAAGGTCGTCATCACATGTCCTCCGTCCGTGCGGTGTTCGACATCAGCAGCGACATGACCTCGTCGCCTGTCTCGCCGTTGGTCAGCAGCACCAGCCCTGCCCCGTCCGGAACCCGACCGGTGACGAGCGCCCGGTAGCCGGCGATGTGGCCCCGGTGGGTGAACTCCACGTGCGTTCCAGCACTCCCCTCGATGCGGTCCACCATGCAGCCGAGCCCGAAGACGCCGCCCGGGCCTGCGGTCAGTTGTGCCCTCACCGTTTCCAGGCTGAGCAGGGCCGGATCACCCCGGTAGGCGGTCTGGATCTCACTGGTCAGCACGGCCAGGTCGGTAGCGGTGGTCCAGAGGCCGGCTGCCGCCAGGTCCGCACGCACCTCCCAACCGTGAGGGTGTGGCTCGCCCCGTTCGTCGTGCCCGGCTGCCACCGGCCGGCCGGACGTCTCCGGAAAGCTCTGGTCGAAGCTGCTGCCGGTCATCCCCAGTGGTGCGAAGACCAGCTCGGCCATCAGGTCGGCGAAGGATGTCAGGGTGACGTCCTCCATGAGCTGCTGGATCACTACGAAGTGGCTGTTGCGCTCCACCGCGACCGGGTCGGGCGCGTCGAGCGCCCGCACCGGTTCGGTGGGCACGCCACGGCCGAGCAGCAGGTCCGACAGCGGCGGTACCGGGCCTCCGCGCGGATGTCCGCTGCTGCCCGTCGAGGTCAGGCCGGCAACGTGGCCGAGCAGTTGCCGCAGGGTCACCGGCCGGTCGGCGGGCAACTGCCACCCCTTGAGGTACGCGTTGACGTCCGCGTCGAGCTGGAGTGCTCCCCTGTCGACCAGGGCCAGCGCACCTACCGCCGCGACCAGCTTGCTGACCGAGCCCACCTGGAAGATGGTCTCCGGGGTCACCGGGGCGTCACCGCCAGCCGTGCAGTGCCCGACAGCAAGGACTTGCACCAACTCGCCGTCCGCGAGCACGGCCAGCGACGCGCCGGGCACCCGCGCCTCGGCGAGCAGCGGAGCGACCCGGGGCAACGGCGCGATCCGGGGCAGCGCCACGGCTCGCGCCGCACCGGCCCCCGGGGCCGTAACGGCCACGGTGAGCGCGGCGGCGAGGTCCGCCAGCGGTTGGTCCATCATCGCCTGTTGCAGGGTGAGCGGGAGGCCGGCCTGCCGGGCCGCGGTGACCACGGGCACCACCAGCAGTGAATGCCCGCCAAGGGCGAAGAACCGGTCCTGACGACCGACCGTGGGCACGTCCAGCACCTCGGTCCAGATCCTGGCGAGGATCGTCTCGGCCGGACCCAGCGGCGGGGCGATCTCCGCCTCCGTCCGCAGTGGCACCGCCGGCAACGCCCGCAGGTCCACCTTGCCGTTGGGATTGAGCGCGATGGCGTCGACCGGCACGAAGGCCGCCGGGACCAGGGCCGCGGGCAGCCGCCGGGCGCAGTGCCCGGCCAGGTCGTCGGCACCACCCACGTGGTACGCGATCAGCTGGTTGCCCCCGCCCGGAGCCGGGCGGGCCACCACCGCCGCGTCGCGTACGGCGGAGTGTTCGAGGAGCACCGCGCGGATCTCGCCCGGCTCGACCCGGTGCCCACGGATCTTCACCTGATCGTCGACCCGGCCGAGCAGGTCGAGTTGCCCGTCCGGCAACCAACGGCCGCGGTCACCGGTGCGGTACAGCCGGGAGCCCGCCGGCCCGTACGGGTCGGGCACGAACCGGGCGGCCGTGTGTTCGGGTCGTCCGGCGTACCCCCGAGCCAGTTGCGGTCCACCGAGGTAGACCTCGCCGACCGCGCCGACAGGCACCGGATTCAGCCGAGCGTCCAGCACGTAGGTACGCATCCCGCCGAGCGGCCGGCCGACCGGCGCGACCTGGCCGGTGAGCGCGCCGGTCAGCGGGTAACGGCTGACGGCGACCGTCGCCTCGGTCGGTCCGTACTCGTTGAGCAGCACGGTCCGTGGTGCGAGTTTCTGCCATCGCGCGCAGGTCCGCGCGGTGAGCGCCTCGCCGCCCAGCACCAGCACCGGGGTCAGCGCGGCTGCCTGCTCGCTCGACAACTGCCCGGCGAGCAGGTCCAGATGACTCGGGGTCAGCTTGACGAAGCTGAACGGCCCCGCCGCGGCCAGCCGCGGGCCGAGTTCGTCCAGCCCGGCGTCGGTCGGCATCAGCCACAGCCGCTGCCCGGCGACCAGCGGCGCCCAGATGGTGGTCACCACCATGTCGAAGGCGACCGACGAGAACAGTGCCGTGCCACCCACCCGGTCGGCGACGAGCTCGTCCACCGCCCAGTTCAGGTAGCCGGCCAGGCTGCGGTGGCTGACCTGCACCCCGTTGGGCCGTCCCGTCGACCCCGACGTGAAGATCACGTACGCGAGCTGGTCCGGGTCGGTGCGGCCGGGCGGCTGGTCGTCGGGGCGGGCCGCGATCGGCCCCGCGTCGACGTCCAGCAGCACCCGGTCGACGCCGGTGAACCGGTCGACGTAGGCGGTGCTGGTGACCACGACGGTGGCCCCGGCCTGGGTGAGCATGGACGCGATCCGCGCTGCCGGGTACGACGGGTCGATCGGCAGGTACGCCCCGCCCGCCCGCCAGATGCCCAGCAGGGTTGTGACGAGGTCGGCACCTCGGTCGAGCAGCACTCCCACCACCCGCTCCGGCCCGACGCCCCGCTCCCGCAGGTGCCAGCCGAGCCGGTTCGCCGCCGCGTCGAGGCCGGCGTAGCTCAGCTGCCCGACCGCCTTCGCGTCACCCGCGATGGCGGCAGTGTCCCGCACCAGGTCGGGCACCATGCCGGGCTCCGGCACGATCTCGTCGGCCGACTCGGCCCAGCCCACGAGCACGTTGCGCCGTTCCGCCTCGGGCAGCAGTACCGCACGGGCGTCGCCGTCCGGGTCCGCCACCATCGCGTCGAGCACGAGCCGGTACATGGCGGCCAACCGCTCGACCTCGGCCCGCTCCAGGTGGTCGCTGTCGCTGCTCAGCTCCAGGTGCCCGGCGACCGCCGAGACGGCAAGGGCGAACTCCGAACTGGCGGCGGCGTACCGGGGGCCGGACTCGACGTGCTCACCGACCACCTCGTCGAAGTCGAGGTAGCTGAAGTAGACGTCAAGCAGGCGGGTGCCGGAAACCGCAGGTCGGATCGCCGGCGCGGGGTAGCGCCGGTGCGGCCACATCTCGACCTCCGTGGCGTGCACCCGGCGGACCAGTTCGGTCCAGGTGGCACAGTCACGCTCGTACGGGAAGGGCAGCGTGTTCAGCGACATGGCGTACACCCGCTCGCTGCCCGGCATGTCCGGCCGGGTGTGGCAGACCAGGCCGCTGTAGAACCGGGGCTCGTCGGTAAGCTGGCCGAGCACCGTCAGGTGCGCGGCGTGCAGCACCGCCTTGAGCGAGACTCGCGCGCTGGAGGCC
>NZ_JBEZEH010000247.1:0-9501 GCF_040648775.1 Micromonospora sp. NPDC049089 | reverse complement strand
CCGCAGCCGCCCGTCGACCGCACCGACATACCGTTCGTCACTGTCGACCCCGCCACCTCGCGGGACCTGGACCAGGCGATGCACCTCGCCCGCCGCCCCGGTGGCGGCTACCGGGTGCGGTACGCGATCGCCGACGTCGCCGCGCACGTCACCCCGGGTGGGGCGTTGGAGGCGGAGACCTGGCGGCGGGGGCAGACCATCTACCTGCCCGACGGCAACGTGCCGCTGCACCCGCGCACCCTCAGCGAGGGTGCGGCCAGCCTGCTGCCCGACGACGACCGGGCCGCGGTGCTCTGGACCATCGACCTGGACGCCGACGGCGGCACCGTTGCCGTCGAGTTGGAACGCGCTCTGGTCCGCAGCCGCGCCAAACTCGACTACACCGGGGTGCAGGCGGCAGCCGAGGCCGGGCGGCTACCCGACCCGATCGCGCTGCTGCCGGAGATCGGCGACCGGCTGACCGCCCGTGGGCTGAGCCGGGGCGCCATCAACCTGCCGCTGCCTGAGCAGGACCTGGAACCCGACGGTGAGGGCTGGCGGCTGGTGCTGCGCGCGCCGGTGCCGATGGAAGAGCACAACGCGCAGATCTCCCTGCTGACCGGAATGGCCGCCGCCGACATCATGCTGGCCGGCCGGGTGGGTCTGCTGCGGACGATGCCGGCGCCCAAGCCGGAAGCGGTGCAGCGGCTCCGGGCCGCCGCCGCGCCGCTGGGCGTGCACTGGCCGGACGACGTGGGCCCGGGTCAGGTCATCGCCGGACTGGACGCCGCCCAGCCGCGCGCCGCCGCGTTCATCGACCAGGCGGCCGAGCTGATGCGCGGTGCCGCGTACACCGCCTTCGACGGGGAGCTGCCGGAGCATCCGGAGCACGGTGGCGTGGCGGCCGCGTACGCCCACGTGACGGCACCGTTGCGGCGGCTGGCCGACCGGTACGCCACCGAGGTCTGCCTGGCCCTGCACGCCGGCCAGGCGGTGCCCGACTGGGCCCGCGCCGCGTTGCCCCGGCTGCCCGAGGTCATGGCGAGCACCGACCGGGTCGCCTCGGCGGCGGCTCGCGGCGCCGTCGAGTTGGCCGAGGCGGCGGTGCTGGAGCACCGGGTGGGCGAGACCTTCGACGCTGCCGTCCTCGACGTCGACGCGCCGCCCAACGGCAAGTCCCGGCCCCGACCGCCCGGTGGCACGGTCGCACTGGACGCCCCGCCGGTCCGCGCCCGCTGCCTCGGCCAACTGCCGCTCGGCGAACGGGTCCGGGTCCGTCTGGTCACCGCCGACCCGGCGGCCCGTACCGTCCTGTTCGAGCTGGCCTGAGCGGGCCGCCGTCGCGGGCCCGATCCTCGCCCGCCTGCGCGGTCGCCCGCCGTGGCCCGGTCCTCGGCGGCGCTGTCGCTCGCGGCAGCGGGGATTCTCACAGGGCTCGGCGCTGCTGACGGGCCGGGCGGTTTGCGAGGATGAGGCCATGGCATACGACGCGAGCACGCTGCCCGACGTGTCCGGGCTGACGGTCGGCATCATCGGCGGCACCGGCGACCAGGGGCGGGGCCTCGCCTACCGGTTCGCGCGGGCCGGCCAGACGGTGCTGATCGGATCCCGGTCGGCCGAGCGGGCCGCCGAGTCCGCTGGCGAGATCGCCGCCCTGCCCGGGGTGCCGGCCGGCGGCAGCGTCACCGGCGCGGCCAACGACGAGGTGGCTCGACGCAGCGACGTGGTGATCATCGCGGTGCCGTGGGACGGGCACGCCGCCACCGTCGCCGCCCTCGCCGAGCCGCTCGCCGGCCGGATCGTCGTCGACTGCGTCAACCCGCTCGGCTTCGACAAGCAGGGCCCGTACGCGCTGACCGTCGCCGAGGGCAGCGCCGTGCAGCAGGCCGCCGCGCTGCTGCCCGACTCCCGGGTCTGCGCCGCGTTCAACCACGTCAGCGCTCCGCTGCTGGCCGACCCCGAGGTCGACCGGATCGACCTGGACGTGCTGATCTGCACCGAGGACCGTGAGCTGGTCGACATCGTCGGCGCGCTCGCCGCCCGGATCCCCGGCATGCGGGGCATCTACGCCGGGCGGCTGCGCAACGCCCACCAGATCGAGGCGTTCACCGCCAACCTGATCGCCATCAACAAGCGCTACAAGGCGCACGCCGGCATCCGCGTCACCGACCTCTGACCCGAGCGGCGGGGTGCCCCGGCGTGGGAGCACCCCGACCCTCGTCGGTACTAGAAGGTGTGTTCGGCGGCGGGGAACTCGCCACCGCGGACCTCGTCGGCGAAACGGCGGGTGGCGTCGGTGAGAGCACCGGCCAGATCCGCGTACCGCTTCACGAAGCGCGGTGCCTTGCCCGTCCGCAGCCCGGCCATGTCCTGCCAGACCAGCACCTGCGCGTCGGTGTCCGGGCCCGCGCCGATGCCCACGGTGGGGATCGGCAGCTCGTGGGTGATCCGCTTGGCCACCTCGCCGGGCACCATCTCCAACACCACGGCGAACGCGCCCGCCTCCGCCACCGCCCGCGCGTCGGCCAGCACCTCGTCGGCGGCGTCGCCGCGACCCTGCACGCGGTAGCCACCCAGGGTGTGCTCGCTCTGCGGGGTGAAACCGATGTGCGCCATCACCGGGATGCCGGCACCGACGATCGCGGCGATCTGCGCGGCGTTGCGGCGGCCACCCTCCAACTTCACCGCGTGACAGCCACCCTCCTTCATGAACCGGACGGCGGTACGCAGCGCCTGGGCCGGACCCTCCTCGTACGAGCCGAACGGCAGGTCACCGACGACCAGCGCCTGCCGGGTCGCCCGCACCACGGCCCGGACCAGCGGCAGCAGCTCGTCGGCGGTGATCGGCAGGGTTGTCTCATAGCCGAACACGTTGTTCGCGGCCGAGTCGCCGACCAGCAGCACCGGAACACCGGCCTGGTCGAAGATCGACGCCGTGTACTGGTCGTACGAGGTGAGCATCGGCCAGCGCTCGCCGCGCTCCTTGGCGGCCATCAGGTCGCGGGTGCGGACCCGTCGGGTGGCCGGGCCGCCGTACAACGCGGTCACCTCGTGCGGAGTGGACTCCACCATCTCTGTCTCCCTTCCTCGAGGCCGCCTGCGCGGTCCCCGGGTTCTGTCGCGATCGTCGCACCGCGAGACGGGCTGACGGCAGGGCCCAGTGCAAGATGTCACTCCACCAGCGCGGGGCCGCCCCGCCTGGCCACCCGGGACCGCGCCGCGAGGTCACCGCGCGGCGGCGCCGGGCCGCGCCACCGACCCGGCACCCCCAGGGGTACGCCTCAGCCGTGCTCGCGCCACCGGTTGGTGATCGGCAGACGGCGGTCCCGGCCGAACGCCTTCATGGAGATCTTCGTGCCCGGTGCCGACTGCCGCCGCTTGTACTCGGCGGTATCCACCAGCCGCAGCACCTTGTCCACGATCGCCGGGTCGTGACCCGACTCGACCAGCCCGTCGCGGCCCAGGTCGCCGTCGACGTAGCCGATCAGGATCGGGTCCAGTACGTCGTAGTCGGGCAGGCTGTCGCTGTCCAGTTGGCCCGGGCTCAGCTCGGCGCTCGGCGGCTTGCCGATCGAGTTCTCCGGGATCGGGGCCGTTTCACCGCGCCGAGCCGCGTCCGTGTTGCGCCACTTCGCCAGCCGCCAGATCAGCGTCTTCCAGACGTCCTTCACCGGGTTGAAGCCACCCACCGAGTCGCCGTACAGGGTGGAGTAGCCGACCGCCAGCTCACTCTTGTTGCCGGTGGTCAGCACCAGGTGGCCCTCCTGGTTCGACAACGCCATGAGGATCACGCCACGGACCCGGGCCTGGAGGTTCTCCACGGCCACGCCGGACAGCGACAGGTTGGCCAGGAAACCGTCGACCATCGGCTGGATCGGCTCGACGCGGTAGTCCAGGCCGGTGCGCTTGGCCAGGTCGGCGGCGTCCTCCCGGGAGTGCTCCGAGGAGTGCTGGCTGGGAAGCGACACCCCGACCACCCGGTCCGGCCCGAGCGCGTCGACGGCGAGCGCCGCCACCACCGCCGAGTCGATGCCGCCGGAGAGACCGAGCACCACCGACGGGAACCGGTTCTTGTTGACGTAGTCGCGCAGACCCAGCACCAGGGCCTGCCACACCTCGGCCTCGTCGGCCACCGGCTCGATCACACCGCCGGTGGCGGCCGGACCGGTCGGCGCGGCCGGAACGCCGTCCAGGGTGCTGTGCACGATGCGCATGCCGTCCGCGACGGTCCCCGTGGTCGTCGCGGCGGTGGCGGCCGGCAGCTCGACGTCGTGCACGAGCAGGTGCTCGACGAACTGCGGGGCGCGGGTGAGCAGCTCACCGTCGGCGGTCACGATCATCGAGTCGCCCTCGAAGACCAGCTCGTCCTGCCCGCCGATCATGTTGACGTACGCGACGGTGGCGCCCGCCTCGGCGGCCCGGCGGCGGACCAGCGGCAGCCGGAAGTCGTCCTTGTTCAGCTCGTACGGCGAGCCGTTGATGTTGACCACGAGGCCGACGCCGGCCTGCCGGGCAGCGGCGAACGGGCCGCCGGCCTGCCACAGGTCCTCGCAGATGGTCAGCGCCACGTCCACGCCGCCGATCCGCACCACGGTCAGCGCGTCACCGGAGACGAAGTACCGGTCCTCGTCGAAGACCCCGTAGTTGGGCAGGTGGTGCTTGAAATAGCGGGCGGCAACCACGCCCCGGTGCAGCAGCGCGGCGGCGTTGCGGGCACCCCGGCCCGGCTCGGCGTCCCCGCTGACCTGCGGCGGACCGTCGGCGTCCAGGTAGCCGACAACGACCGGCAACTCGCCGAGACCGTCGGCGGCCAGGTCGGCGGCCAGCCGCTCCACGGCGGCCCGGGACGCGGCGACGAAGGAACGCCGGAAAACCAGGTCCTCGACCGGGTACCCGGTCAGCATCATCTCCGGAAAGAGCACCAGCTGGGCACCGGCATCGGCGGCCTGGCGAGTCCAACTGCGGACCAGATCGGCGTTTCCGGCGATGTCGCCGACGCTCGGGTTGACCTGGGACAGGGCGAGACGCAGGGTGGGCATGCCTTCATCTTGCCCCAGCCTCGTCGCGACAGTCCGTACCCTCGGACGAGACACCTGCCACCTGCCGCGACGGGCGCCCGCGAGGCCGCGGCGGCAGGTGCTCGGCCGTCGTGGCGGCCGTCGGTGGCGGCTCGGCCGTCGGTGGTGGTTCGGCCGTCGTAGCGGCAGGGCCGGGCCCCGCGCTCGCCCGGCGGGACACGAGGGGACGGCCGGCGGCTGTTCGCGTAACGTCTGCGTAACCAGGCCCGGGAACACTGGGCGATCAGGTCGGGTGCAGCCCGGCCAAGGCGGACAAAAGAGTGTCGCGAGGGGTTGGGGAAGTGGACCGTCAGCAGGAGTTCGTCCTCCGCACGCTGGAAGAGCGGGACATCCGGTTCGTCCGGCTGTGGTTCACCGACGTTCTGGGCACGCTCAAGAGCGTTTCGGTGGCACCCGCCGAGCTCGAGGCGGCCTTCGAGGAAGGCATCGGCTTCGACGGCTCGGCGATCGAGGGCTTCGCCCGGGTCTTCGAATCGGACATGGTTGCCATGCCCGACCCGACCACCTTCCAGGTCTTCCCCTTCGAAGGCGGGGTCAGCGGCGAGAGCGCCCGGATGTTCTGCGACATCCTGCTGCCCGACGGCGGGCCGTCCTGGGCCGACCCTCGGCACGTGCTGCGCCGCGCGCTGTCCAAGGCGGCCGAGAAGGGCTTCACCTTCTACACCCACCCCGAGATCGAGTTCTTCCTGCTCGAGAACGGGCCGCAGGACGGCACCGTGCCCACCCCGGTCGACACCGGCGGCTACTTCGAGCACACCACCCACGCCGTGGCCCGGGACTTCCGCCGTCAGGGCGTACTCGCGCTGGAACGCATCGGCATCTCGGTGGAGTTCAGCCACCACGAGGTCGCACCCGGCCAGCAGGAAATCGACCTGCGGTACGCCGACGCGCTCACCACCGCCGACAACATCATGACCTTCCGGCACGTGGTCAAGGAGGTCGCACTCTCCACCGGTGTGCAGGCCAGCTTCATGCCGAAGCCGTTCACCGACCAGCCGGGAAGCGGGATGCACACCCACCTGTCGCTGTTCGAGGGGGAGCGCAACGCCTTCCACGACAGCGGCGACCCGATGAAGCTGTCCAAGGTGGCGAAGTCGTTCATCGCCGGCCTGCTGGTGCACGCCCGGGAGTACACGGCTGTCACCAACCAGTGGGTCAACTCGTACAAGCGGCTCTTCCCGCAGCACCTGCCCGACCGAATCACCGAGAGCCCGGCGTACGTCTGCTGGGGTCACCTCAACCGGTCCGCGCTGGTCCGCGTTCCCGCGTACGGCAAGCCCAACTCGGCCCGGGTCGAGGTCCGCTCGCTGGACTCGGCGACCAACCCGTACCTCGCCTTCGCGGTGCTGCTCGGCGCCGGCCTGAAGGGCATCGAGGAGGGATACGAGCTGCCACCGGGCGCCGAGGACGACGTCTGGTCGCTGACCAGCGCCGAGCGGCGTGCCATGGGCTACGAGGCGCTGCCGGAGAACCTCGCCGAGGCGATCGACGTGATGGCGGAGTCCGAGCTGGTCGCCGAGGTGCTCGGCGAGCACGTCTTCGACTTCTTCCTGCGCAACAAGCGGGCCGAGTGGGAGCAGTACCGCCGTGAGGTCACCCCGTACGAGCGGCAGCGCTACCTGGCCCTGTAGACGCAGGGGCTGACGCCCTTGCGCGCTGCCGCTATCGTCTCGATCACCGCGCCGGTACCCCTCCGGGCGGAGAGTCGGGAGGCAAGTCGGTGCTGGAGGATCTGTTCAGCGGTGCCTGGCAGAGCGTCGTGTTCGGGATCGTTGGCGTCGGCCTCATGGCCGCCGGCTTCGGGCTCGTCGACCTGCTCACCCCGGGCCGGCTGCGAGACCTGATCTGGGTCGAGCGCAACGCCAACGCGGGGTTGCTGCTCGCCGCCAACCAGCTCGGCATCGCCGGGATCGTCTTCACCGCGATCCTGACCAGCTACAGCGACTTCGGTAAGGGGATCGCCTCCACCGTGGTCTTCGGACTGGTCGGGTTGGCGATCATGGCGCTGGCCTTCGTGGTGTTGGACCTGCTGACCCCTGGCAAGCTCGGCGAGGTCATCTGCTCGCCCGAGCCGCACCCTGCTGCCCGGGTCAGTGCCGCCACCCACTTCGGGGCCGCGCTGATCGTCTGCGCCTGCATCGCCTGACGGCCGCTCTCCGCATCACCCGGCGGGCGGTCCGCCCGCGTTCCGTCGTGCATGGCTGGTCGTGCGTGGCCGGGTGGTCCGTGGCCGGTCGTTGGCGGGCGGCTGGGCGTCCGTGGGCGGGTGTCCGTGGGTGGGCGTCTGCGGGTGGGCGTGCAGATCTTGGGCAGTTTCCGTCAGGTCGTGACGGAAACTGTCCAAGATCTCTGGCCGGTGGGCCGCTCGCGTCTGCGGGCAGTCGCCGTGGGCGTCGTACCTCGGCCGTAGCGTGCCGGGTATGAACCGCACCGATCGCCTCTACGCGCTGGTCGAGGAGCTGCGGGCGGTGTCACCACGGCCGCGCAGCGCCCGCTGGCTGGCCGCGCGTTTCGAGGTGAGCAGCCGGACCATCGAACGGGACCTCGCCGCGTTGCAGGAGGCCGGGGTGCCGATCTGGGCCGAGCCCGGGCGCACCGGCGGCTACGTCCTGGACCGCGCCCGCACCCTGCCGCCGGTCAACCTGACCGCCGCCGAGGCGGTGGCGATGGCCGTGGCGCTGCACCGGCTTGCCGGCTCGCCGTTCGCCGGGCCGGCCGCCACCGCGTTGCGCAAGCTGGTGGCGGTGCTGCCGGCCGCCGACGCCGCCGAGGCACACCGCCTCGCCGACCGGGTGCACCTGATCGGCGACGGGCCGGCCGCGCCCGTCCCGGCCACCGTCGCCGACGCGGTCACCGCGCGGCGGGTGCTGCGCATCCGGTACGCCGACCGCGCCGGCGCCGACTCGACCCGTGACGTCGAGCCACTCGGCTACCTCGGTAACTCCCGACACTGGTACCTGGTCGCCTGGTGCCGTCTGCGCGACGAGCTGCGGTGCTTCCGTACCGACCGGATCCGGAGCGTGTGGGCGCTGCCCGACGTGGTGGCCCGGGAGCTACGCCTGACGGATCTCGACATCCCGCACGAGCGGGTCCGCCCGCTGAGCCTGGTCTGAAGCGGGCTCGGCGTGGCGGCCTCTTCCGAGACCCGTCCGCATCGCGGCGGGCTGGGTGGGTCTCGTCACCGAGAAACCCGCCGGGTGATCCGGAAACACCGACAGGACGCTGTCGCCAACGGCCCCGAGACTGCTCCAGACGACGGCCGAGCGGCCGGCACGAATCATTCTGGAGGCAGTAGATGTCCAGGTCCACCACGCCCATCACCTGGTTCGAGATCGGCACCGACCGGCCCGAGGACGCGGAGCGGTTCTACGGAGAGCTGTTCGGCTGGACCTTCGAGGAGCAGGGCTCGCCCAACGGCGGGTCCTACCGCGTGACCGGGGCCGGCGGAGACACCGGGATCGGTGGGGCGATCCGGGCGACCGACGGAACGTCGCCGAACTACGCGGTGTTCTACGCCGAAGTCGCCGACGTGGCAGAGACCTGCCGACAGGCCGAAGCTGCCGGCGGCCGGGTCCTGGTACCAGCGCGTACGGCACCGAGCGGTCTCCGGTTGGCCCACCTACTCGACCCGGCCGGCAACCACCTGGGCGTTTTCACGCCCCCGCCCCCGCAGCCCTGACCTCTTCCAAGGTCCCGCTGATGCCCGGGGTTGGCCTTGCCCCCGGGGTTGGCCTTTCTCCCGCGTTGGCTGGCCCCGGGTTGGCTTGCCCCCCGGATGGGGCGGGTCCCTGGTGGGGCTGGCCTTTCGGGTGGGGCTGGCCCGGGTTGGCTTGGTCCCGGGTTGGGCTGGCTGGTCCCGGGTTGGGCTGGTCCTGGTCCCGGGTGGCTTGGTCCCGGGGGAGGGCTTGGCTCTGAGGCCGTCACCCTGAGCGGGGGCGATGGCCCGGCCAGCCTGGCGGCACCCGCGCGCGTGATCGACTCGGATTTCATGATGTCGGGGTGTCCGAGCGCGCGGGACACCGCGACATCACGGAAACCGAGTGGATCAAGCTGCGACGGGCCCGATCCAGCCTCGGCACGGACGGTCGGACCGGGCGCGACAGGCGGCCCGGGTCGGACCGGGCGACAGGGTGGCGGGTCGGTCCGGGCACGGCAGGTCGGTCCGGGCACGGCGGGTCGGTCCGGGCACGGCGGGTCGGACCGGGCACGGCGGGTCGGACCGGGCCCGGCAGGTCGGTCCGGGCACGGCGGGTCGGACCGGGCACGGCAGGTCGGACCGGGCACGACCGGCCGGCCCGGGGCCAGACCGGCCTGCCAGTGGCGTACCGAGCCCGGCCCCGGCCTGCCCGTGGCGTAGCGAGCCCGGCCCCGGCGTGCTTAATGCTGCCGGGGGCGGGGTCTTAGGGCAAATTGCCGGGGCTACAAGAGCCCTCGTGGGCGCCCA
>NZ_JBEZEH010000246.1:0-9600 GCF_040648775.1 Micromonospora sp. NPDC049089 | reverse complement strand
ACCATGGCCTTCAACCACACCCTCACCCGCACCGCCCTGCGCGCCACCCAGGCCGGCGCCTACGACGTCATCCACGCCCACGACTGGCTCGTCGCGCACACCGCCGTCACCCTCGCCGAGCACCTGGACCTCCCCCTCGTCACCACCATCCACGCCACCGAGGCGGGCCGGCACCAGGGCTGGCTGCCCGAGGAGATGAACCGCACCATCCACGGGGTCGAACACTGGCTCAGCAGCTCCTCCATCCGGGTGATCACCTGCTCGGGTTACATGCGCGACCAGGTGACCGCGCTGTTCGACGTACCTGCCGGCCAGGTCGACGTGGTGCCCAACGGGGTCGACGACCGGGCCTGGCGGGCCCGCCCCCGAGCGGTCGCGTCGGCCCGGGCACGGTTCGCCGGGGACGGCCCGCTGGTCGGGTACGCCGGCCGGCTGGTCTACGAGAAGGGCGTCCAGCACCTGGTGCACGCCATACCCCGGCTGCGCGAACGACACCCGGGGCTGCGCGTGGTGATCGCCGGCGACGGCCCGTACCGCACCGAGTTGGAGGCGGAGGCCCGGCGACTGGCGCTCAGCTCGACGGTCCGGTTCACCGGGTTCCTCGACTCCACCCAACTACCGGCGATGCTCGGCGCCACCGACGCGACGGTGGTCCCCAGCCTCTATGAGCCGTTCGGCATGGTGGCGCTGGAAGCGGCGGCCGCCGGAGCGCCCCTCGCCGTGGCCCGTACCGGCGGCCTCGCCGAGATCGTCGAACCCGGCGTGACCGGGGTGACGTTCCCGCACAGCGACCCGGACGCGCTCGCCGGCGCGGTCGGCCAACTGCTCGGCGACGAGGTCTTCGCCCGGCGGCTGGCCCGCCGGGCCCGCACGATGGTCGGCGAGCGGTACGGCTGGGCCACCATCGCGGCCCGCACCGCCGCCAGCTACGCCACCGCCCGCCGCGAACACGGCCCCGTGCAGGCCCGCCGCGCCGCCGCCCGACTGAGTGCCGGACGGACCCGCATCGCCATCCCGGAAGGGAACCTGCTCGCTGCCGCCGACCACGCCGCCTGCTGAGCCAAGTCGGTCGACCGATAGGTGACTTCCGATCCGCTGGTTAGGGTGTAGCCCGGACAGCGGCTGAGGAGGAGCGTGCACAGGTGCTGATCGCTGGTCGGTACCGGCTGCTCGACCTGGTGGGTCGCGGGGGCATGGGTCGGGTGTGGCGTGCCCGCGACGAGATGCTGCACCGCGAGGTGGCGGTCAAGGAGATCGTCCCACCGAGTTGGTTGGCCGATCATGAACGGGACGAGGTGCGCTCACGCACCATGCGGGAGGCGCGCGCCGCGGCCCGACTCAACCACCCCGCAGTGGTCCGGCTCTACGACGTCGTCGCGGTCGACGGCAGCCCGTGGATCATCATGGAGTACGTCCCGTCCCGCACCCTTCAGGACGTCGTCGACGCCGAGGGGCCGCTCGAGCCGGCCCGCGCAGCCCGGATCGGGCTGGCCGTGCTCGACGCGCTCCAGGCCGCGCACACCGTCGGAGTGCTGCACCGCGACATCAAACCGCAGAACGTGCTCGTGGCGCACGACGGGCGGGTGATGCTCACCGACTTCGGCCTGGCCACCTTCGACGGTGGCGACGGCGCGATGACCCGCCCCGGCATGGTCTTCGGCTCCCCGCAGTACGTGGCCCCCGAGCGGGCCGCCGAGGGGGTGTCCACGGTGGCCGCCGATCTGTGGTCGCTCGGGGCGACCCTGCACGCCGCCGTGGAGGGCAAGTCCCCGTACGCCCGCAGCACCGCGATGGCCACCCTGAGCGCGCTGGCCGCCGGCCCGCCCGACCCCGCCCCCCACGCCGGGGCGCTCGCGCCGGTGCTGGAGGGGTTGCTGCGCCGCGACCCGCGCGAGCGCCTCGACCACGACGCGGCCCGTCGGTTGCTCACGATGGCCGCGACTGGCCGCGCCGACCTGCCGCCGGCGACCGACCGGCCCTCTGGTGACGGGCCGGTGCCCGGGCTGATCGCCCACCCCGCCGCCGTCGACGGCGACCAGGACCCCACCATCCCGTTGCCCGATCCGTCCGACGAGCCGAACCCCGCCCCGACCGCAACCGGAGGGGCCTCCCCCGCGCCGGGCGCGGACCGGGCGGCCCGGGGACCGGCCACCCGCCGGCTGGCACTGATCGGTGTGGCGCTGCTGGTGGCCGTCGCGGCCGGTGTCGGTACCGCGCTGACCTTCGCCGACGACAAGCCCGGTGACACGGTCGCCTCGTCCTCCCCGCAGCCACCGAACCGTCCAGCCGACAACAGGCCGGACGGACCAGGCGGACCGGGCGGACCGGGCCCCGACCGGCCTGGGCCGCCGCCCAACGGACGGGACGTCCCCCCGCCGCCGTTCGCGTGTGTCCGCCCGCATGTCGCCGGCACGCCGGTGCTGGCCGGCGACCCGGCCTCCGGCGAACAGTTCCGGCCACCGCCGGGCTGGGTCTGGCACGCCGACACCACAGGCTTCCGGGTCTCCGTGCCGGCCAGCTGGTACTACTCCCGCGACGACGGTGTGGCCTGCTTCCAGGACCCGGCGACCGGCCGGGCCTTCAGCGTCGCACCCGGCAACAGCGCCGACCCTCTGGTCCGGCTCCGCGCGGCCCGGGACGCTGCCGCCGGGGCCGGGGCGTTGCCGGGGTACGACGAGATCCGGCTCGCCGCCAGCGACGGCGGGGCGGAGTGGGAACTCCGGTGGCAGGCCCCCTACGGCGACCTGTGGCTGCACGCCCGGCAACAAACTGTCGCTGCCGGCCGCTGGACGCTGGCCTGGATCACCCACGACGAGGACTGGGCCGGGGCCGCTGCCGACTGGAAAAAGGTGCGAGAGAGTTTCCGACCACCCCGCTGACCTGCACCGTATGGCCATGATCGAGACCACCGTCCGTCGTGGATCGAGGCCGCTCAGTGGATGAATTAGCCGCCATTGGTGGCTATCGTGGATCCCGGGGTGACCGAGGGGGAGCGACCGTGCATCAGTTGCTGATCGCGGGTCGGTACCGGCTGCTCGACCTGGTCGGCACCGGCGGAATGGGCCGGGTGTGGCTTGCTCGCGACGAGATGTTGCATCGCGACGTAGCAGTTAAGGAGGTCGTGCCGCCGTCCTGGCTGGCCGAGACCGAACGCGAGGAGTTGCGGCTACGGACCCTGCGAGAGGCACGCACCGCCGCTCGCCTCAACCATCCCAACGTGGTCCGCCTCTATGACGTGGTGCACGACCGGGAGAGCCCCTGGATCGTGATGGAGTACGTGCCGTCGCGATCGGTGCAGCAGATCATCAGCGCCGAGGGGCCGCTGAGTCCGCAGCGCACCGCCCGGATCGGGCTGGCGGTGCTCGCCGCGTTACGCGCCGCCCACGCCGCCGGGGTGCTGCACCGCGATGTGAAGCCGCACAACGTGCTGGTCGCCGACGACGGGCGGGTGGTGCTCACCGACTTCGGGCTGGCCACCTTCGACGGCGGCGAGGGTGTGATGACCGGGCCCGGCACCGTGCTCGGCTCGCCGCAGTTCGTCGCCCCCGAACGGGCCCGCGAAGGGGTGTCCGACGCGCGCACCGACCTGTGGTCGCTGGGCGCGACGCTCTACGCCACTGTCGAAGGGCAGTCACCGTACGCACGGTCGAGCGCGATGGCGACGCTCAGCGCGCTGGCCACCGAACCACCGGACCCGATGCGTCGGGCCGGCCCGTTGCGTCCCGTCCTCATCGGCCTGTTGCAGCGCGACCCCTGGCGGCGGTTGACCGCCGCCGAGGCGGAGGCGCTGCTGCGCACCGCCGAGGCGAGCCACGACGAGCCCGCCGCGTCGACCCGCTCCACGGCGGTCGCGGCGGTCCGTGACGCCGGACGGACCAGGACGACCCAACCGGTCGAACCGGTCGCCCCGTCGGGCGAGCCGGCCACACCGACCCCGAGCCCGCGGCGCCGACCCGGCCGACGACGGCGCCTGATCGCCCTGGGTGGTGCTGCTGCCGCTGTGCTCGTCGCGGGAGGCGTCACGCTCGCGCTGGTCATCCGGCACGACGACCAGACCCCCCCGTCCGGCTCGGGCGGTGGCGCGCCGACCTCCCGGCCGGCCGCGTTCGCCTGCACGTCTCCCCCGCCACCGTCGGCGACCCCGGTGGTGGCGGTGTCACCGCCACCCGGCGTGAAGTACGGGCTACGCGAGGGCTGGACCTGGTACGACGACCCGAGCGGGTTCCGGATCGCCGCGCCGGTGGGGTGGGCGCGCTGGACCGAGGGCTCGGTGACCTGCTTCCGGAGATCCGGCGGGACCCGGGTGCTCAGCGTCGAGGCGGGGCCGGCCCGCCCCGATCCGGTGGCCCACTGGGAGGCCGAGGAGGATCGGCTGACCGCCAACGCGGCCTTGCCGGACTATCGCAAGGTGGACATCTCCGCGATGGACATCTTCGAGGGCGGCGCGGTGTGGGAGTGCGGCTGGCAGAACGCCCTCGGCGTTCCGGTGCACAGCTTCCGCTTGCTCGCCAACACCTCGGCCGACCGCTCCTACACCGTCTCGTGGTTGACAGAAGAGTTCGACTGGCAGGTCAACGCGGCATACTTGCCGATGATCCGGCAGAGCTTCACCCCCACCCTGTAACGCGGTCCGATGTGGACCTTCCGGGTGATGCCCCTGCGACGCCGACGCTTACTACAGTGGCGTAGTTTTGGGCGCTCAAGATCCCTGGGGAGGGTGAGCCGAGATGATGGGACCGCAACACGCGCTGTCCGGCGCGGCGGTGTGGCTGGCTGGCTCCTGGGCACTGGAGCAGTTCGCCGACTACCACCAGTCGCCGCTCGCGTTGGCGGTGGGCACCGCGGTGTGCGCCGGCGGCGCGCTCTTTCCCGACCTCGACATGTCGGGCAAGGTGACCAAGAACCAGGGTGGGGCCACCGTGGCCCGTACCTTCGGAGTCTTCTCGCTCTTCGCCGCCGAGGTGATGGAGAAGATCTCCCTCGGGGTCTACTACGCCACGAAGCTCAGCAAGGACCCACGCCGCAACAACGGGCACCGGACGCTCACCCACACGCTGCCGTTCACCGTGCTGGTCGGCTGGGGCACCACCGCCCTCTGCGCCGCGTACGGCAAGTGGGCTGTCATCACCATCCTGTTCTTCATGTTCGGCCTGGCGTTGCGCGGGCTGTTCGACGAGTGGGCCGAACGGGCCGGCTGGGTGATCATCACTCTCGCGTCGGCCGGGGCCGCCTGGTTCACCTTCGCCAACCTGCCGGGCGGACGCGGCTATCCACTGATCGGCACCGCGCTCGGCGTGGGCTGCTTCGTGCACATCCTCGGCGACATGATCACCAGGGCCGGCGTGCCGATCCTCTGGCCGATCCCCATCAAGCGGCGCATGTGGATGATGATCGGCCTGCCGAACAGCATCGCCCTGCGCGTCGGCAGCAAGGCCGAAGTGGTCGGAATGCGCATCGCACTGACCGTCGTCTCCGCGCTCGCCACCGTCGGCCTGATCGCGCCCTCGGTGCTGAGCCGATTCGACATCGACATATGACGGATGCGGCGCCGGTGCCGGCTGGCACGGCCGGCGACCATCTGCCGGTCCCACCCGACGCGGACGACCGCGTACCGGAGTTCTGCCGTGCCCTTGGGCTGCCCGGCCTCGCCGACGTGCACGTGCACTTCCTGCCACCACGCCTGCTGCGTCGGGTGTGGGCCTACTTCGACGCCGCCGGGCCTCTGGTCGGCACCGAATGGCCCATCCTCTACCGCTGGAGCGACGCCGAACGGGTCGCGCACCTGCACCGGCTCGGGGTACGGGCGTTCAGCGCCCTGGCGTACGCACACCGACCGGGCATGGCGGCGAAACTCAACCGCTGGACGCTGGACTTCGCCCGCGACACCCCCGGATGCCTGGCCTCGGCTACGTTCTACCCTGAGCCGGACGCCCCCGGGTACGTCGAGGCAGCCCTCGCCGAAGGCGCCCAGGTGTTCAAGCTGCACCTACAGGTCGGCGGCTTCGCGCCGACCGATCC
Organism: Micromonospora sp. NPDC049089; assembly: GCF_040648775.1. Classification (NCBI taxonomy): domain Bacteria; kingdom Bacillati; phylum Actinomycetota; class Actinomycetes; order Micromonosporales; family Micromonosporaceae; genus Micromonospora; species Micromonospora sp. NPDC049089. The sequence continues at coordinate 3,582 of NZ_JBEZEH010000246.1, read as the reverse complement.
GGCGCTGGACCCGGTGTGGGGGATGCTGTCCGACGCGGGTGTGCCGGTGGTGGTGCACGCCGGGCACGCACCGGTGGGGACCTCCCACACCGGCCCGGAACCGTTCGCCGCCCTACTCGCCCGCCACCCTCGACTGACCGCCGTGGTGGCGCACATGGGAGCTCCGGACTACCAGGCCTTCCTGGACCTCGCCGAGACGTACGAGCGGGTCCGACTGGACACTACAATGGTGTTCACGCCCTACTTCGACCAGTTCGTTCCCTACCCCGCCGAGGAGTTGCCCCGGTTACGCGAGTTGGGGCTGGCCGGCAAGGTGCTGCTGGGTAGCGACTTTCCGAACATCCCGTACCCGTACGCCGACCAGGTGACCGGGCTCGCCCGACTGGACCTGGGCGACGACTGGCTACGCGCCGTCTGCTGGAACAGCGCCGCCACCCTGTTCAACCTGCCCTGACCCTCGCCCGCCGCGCCCCACAGGCCCGCGCCCACGCCTTCGCCCTCGCCTCACCGGGCCGCGCCCCGCGCGCTCACCCCACCGTGCCGCCCCGCACGCCCCACCCCGCACCCCGCACCCCGCACCCCGCACCCCGCACCCCGATCTTGCCGCCGCCCGGCCCGCTCACCCGCTTGACCCGCAGCCAAGATCCGCGCAACTACCCGGAAGTTGCCGCCTCCGGCGAATGGGAGGCAGCAACATCCCCGATGTTGCGCGGATCTCGACCGTGACCGTCCTCTGCGACTGACCGACCGGGCACGGCGCGGCGCGGACCGACCAGGAGTAGCGCGTGGCGCGGCGTGGACTGGGCGAGGGCCCGGCACCCTTCCAGCCTGGCCGCGCGCAGGGCGCGCTCGGGAGGGACGGGCGCGGGGCTCCGCGCGCCCCTGAATTCTTTTCGACATCGGCTATTGACGTCGCCGTAACAGGTGGCCTAGCGTCCTGTCGAACCGCTTCGTCGAAACGCTTCGACGAAGTTCGGGAGCGGTCCCACCCCAGGCCGGAGGAGGTGCGCGGTGGCCACCATGCACGACGTCGCCCGCCTCGCACAGGTCTCGGTCAGCACCGTCTCGTACGTGCTCACCGGCACCCGGCCGATCTCGCAGGCCACCCGTAACAAGGTGCTCGCCGCGATGGCGCAGCTCGACTACCAGCCCAACGCGATGGCCCGTGGGCTGGCCAGTCGCCGCAGCCGGATCCTCGGCCTGCTGATGCCGATGGACGAGCGTGGCCTCGGTGCCACCGAGACCGCGTTCGTCACCGGTGCCGCCGCCGCGGCCAGCGTCGCCGGCTACCACCTGGTGCTCTCGCCGGTCGGTGGGGGCAACCTCGACGACCTGCGTCGGCTGGCCAGTCAGCGGATGCTCGACGGGGTCGTGCTGATGGAGGTCCAGCTGGCTGACGAGCGGGTCACTGTGCTCCAGGAGGCGGGGGTGCCGCTGGTGCTGATCGGCCGCACGGGCGACACCAGCACGCTCTCCTACGTCGACATCGACTTCGACCAGACCGTTCGGGAGGCTGTCGCGCACCTGGTCGGCCTCGGGCATCGGCGCATCGTCTACGTCAACCACTCGGCCGCGACGTTGGCCAGCGGTTACGGGCCGGCGTTGCGTACCCGTGACGCCTTCACCGCGGCGATGACCGGGCACGGCCTGGAGCCGGTGATGATCGCGGCCGAGGACAGCGCCGCCGGCGGGCGGGCCGCCCTGGCCGCCGCGTTCGCGCAGGCCCCGGAGCTGACGGCGGTGTTGGCGATGAACGAGACGGCGATCTTCGGCATCCTCGGTGAGCTGACCGGCCGCGGGTTGTCAGTGCCCGACGACGTCTCCGTCGTCTCGATGGTCACCTCGCCGCAGGTCGCCGAGCTGGCCACCCCGGCGCTGACCGCGATGACGTCACCCGGTTCGGCGCTCGGCCGGATCGCGATCGAGGCGCTGACGCGCCAGCTGGATGGCCCCGCTGACCTTCGTCACCAGCAACTGCTGCCGTGCGCGTTGGAGGTCCGTGGGTCGACCGCCGTGCCCCGAAGCCACCAGCTGATGGGGGCCGATCAGTAAATGGCCCGCCGCCGCGCTGCAACGCGACGACGGGCCCCGTGAAGTACCGGCTAGATACTCAACGAGGAGGATGCTAATGCAGCGATTCCACCGGCTCGTCGCCGCGATCGCCCTGGCGGCGATGGCGACGACCACCGTCGCCGCGTGCGGCGGTGGTGACAGCGGGGACGACAGTGACGCCAAGACCCTCAAGCTCTGGCACTACGAGAGCGAGAACAGCGCCATGGGGGTCGGCTGGGACCGGGCGATCGAGATCTTCAAGTCCGAGCACCCGGGCGTGGAGGTGCGCTTCGAGCGCAAGGCGTTCGAGCAGATCCAGCAGAACGCCGGCATGATCATTAACTCGTCCGAGGGCCCGGACATCATGGAGTACAACAAGGGCAACGCGACCGCCGGGCTGCTCTCCTCCCAGGGCCTGCTGGCCGACCTGAGCAGCGAGGCCGACAAGCGCGGCTGGGCCGGCAAGCTCAGCCCCAGCCTGCAGACCACCGCCCGGTACAGCGACAAGGGCGTGATGGGCTCCGGCAAGTGGTTCGGTGTGCCGAACTACGGCGAGTACGTCACCGTCTACTACAACAAGGACCTGTTCCAGAGCAACGGCGTCAAGGTTCCGACCTCGATGGCGGAGATGACCGCCGCGATGGACACCTTCGTCGGCAAGGGCATCACTCCGCTGGGCATGGCGGGTGCCGAGTACCCGGCCGGGCAGCTCTTCTACCAGCTCGCCCTCTCCAAGGGCGACCGGCAGTTCGTCGACAACTACCAGCTCTACAAGAACCCGGTCGACTTCAAGGCCGACCCGCTCAAGTACGGCGCGGAAACCTTCGCCCAGTGGGTGCAGAAGGGCTACGTCGCGAAGAACTCGGCAAGCCTCAAGGCCGAGGACATGGGCACCGCCTTCATCGGCGGCAAGGTTCCGATGATCGTCTCGGGTAGCTGGTGGTACGGCCGGTTCAAGACCGAGATGAAGGCCAACTGGGACACCTTCCTCTTCCCCGGCAACACCCTGCAGGCCGGCTCCTCCGGCAACCTCTGGGTCGTCCCGGAGAACAGCAAGGCCAAGAGCCTGGCGTACGACTTCATCGACATCACCCTGCGTCCGGAGATCCAGGACCTGATCGGCAACAACGGTGGTGTTCCGGTCGCCGCTGACGCGTCGAAGATCAGCGACCCGAAGGACCGCAAGCTGATCGAGGACTTCAACACGGTCAGCAAGTCCGACGGGCTCGCCTTCTACCCGGACTGGCCGGTCCCCGGCTACTACGACGTGCTGGTCTCCGGCTTCCAGGGTCTGATCAACGGCTCGAAGTCGCCCGACCAGGTTCTCGACACGATCGCCAAGCCGTACGCCGATGGCGTCAAGGAGATCACCGGCAAGTGACACGGCGAGCGGCGGGGGGGGCCCGCCCCCCCCCCCCCCCGCCCCCCCCCCCCCCCCCCCCCCCCCCCCCCCGGAGGCGCGGGAGCGGGGGCCGCCCCGGCGGGAGGGGGGGGGGGGGGGGGTAAGGGATAAGGGGAAAGAGGTGATGT
>NZ_JBEZEH010000245.1:0-9606 GCF_040648775.1 Micromonospora sp. NPDC049089 | reverse complement strand
AGCGGTGGCGGGTCACCCCCGCCCATCCGGGGTGACCGGCCACCGTCGCGTCGATCGGTCAGAGCCGGGCGGCGCCCGCCTCGGTGGCCTCCTGCAGCGCTGAGGTGCGGCGGATCTCGGCCCGCTCGTCGCCGGCGTCCTCGCGGTCGGGAGCGGCCACCCGCGCCGCCCGGTTGGTGCTCGACGCCGCCTGGTCACCGGTCACGCCACCGCGGATCCGGTTGTTGGCGGCCACCTGGGCGACCGGGTCGTTGCCGGTGACTGTCAACTGGCCGTTGATGATGTTGTCGTCGACGGTGACACCACCGGTGGTGCTGGTGATGCTGACGTCAGCACCCCAGTAGCCACCGGAGGCGCAGCTGTCGAGGGCGCCGTTCGGGCCGAGCTGCACACCGCCCAGGTTGCCGGCGAAGGTGGCCCGGCCCTGGACGGCGCTGCCACACACCACGCTCCCGGTGGCGCTGTTGAGCACCGACAGCGTGCCGTCGACGAACGAGTCGTGCAGGTCGGTGTAGTAGGTGCCGGTGCTGCTGAGGTTTCGCTGCACCTGGGTGCCCCGGTCGAGCCGGACCTCGCCGGCGCCGACGTTGACGTGCCCGGTGACCGTCGACGCCTCGGCGAACAGGAAGCTGTCGATGGTCGTGGAGCCCTTCGGCCGTACGGTGACGGTGCCGGTGCGGGCGTCCTTCAGGAAGATGCCGTATCCCCCGGCGGCGAGCACCACCTGGCCGTCGACTGTCGTCTCGGTCGCGTCGAGGTACCCGTCGGCGGCGACGCGTACCTCACCGCTGACCCGGCCACCGGTCACCACCAGGTTGCCGCCGGCCGCGACGGTGACGTTGCCGGTGATCGTGGTGCCGGTGAGCGCGCAGGACTCGCCGGCGGGCACGAGCAGGTCGTTGGGCACTGTCACCGCGCCGCCGGTGCCGATGCAGTGGGTGACCAGGTCGGCGTGTGCGGTGGGCGCCACGGCCAGCACCGAGGCCGCGATGACGGCGCTCACGGTGGCGAGCTTGACGACGGTACGTCCGGGCATCGTGGTACTCCCTGTCGGTGAGGTTCGAGGACTCATGCGCCGATGTCCGATCGGGCCGCGGCCCGGACGATGGCGCCCTGCTGCCGCCGGTCGAGCGTGCCGCCGGTCACGAGTGCGGCGGTGACCGCTTCGACGTGTCGGACGAATTCGGCGTGGCCGGGGTAGTCGGCGTGTTCGTCGATCAGATCGTTGATGGTGCAGCCGTCACCGGTGTCCACGTTGGGCACGCCGGTGTCGCCACCGTCGATGACCACTGTGGCCCGGGTGTCCGAGTCGGGGCAGCGGTCGGTGCTGTCGGCCACCACTGTGAACGACGTCGACTGCTCGGTGGAGGAGTTCCCCGCTGTGTCGGTCGCCCGGTACCGGACTGTGTGCGCGCCGGGTGCGCGGACGGCGACCGGAGCGGCGTACGCCGTCCAGCCTCCGGTGTCGAGCGCGTACTCGATCTTCGCCACGCCCGACTCGGTGTCGGTGGCCGTGACGGTGACGGTCGCGCCGCCGACGTACCCGCCGTCGTCGTTCCGGTCACCGGTCACCGTGGCGGCGACGGTGGGTGGAGTCGTGTCCTCGGCCGGCGGCTCGACGACGGTGAAGTGGGACATCTGCTCCGCCGAGGTGTTCCCGGCGACGTCGGTGGCCCGGTAGTGCAACATGTGCATCCCGGCCGTGTTCACCACGATCGGGTTCGTGTACGCGGTGAAGGCCGCCCCGTCCAGGGCGTACTCGATGGTGGCGACACCGGATCCGCTGTCGGTGGCGGTCAGCGTGGCGGTGGCCGTACCGATGTAGTTGCCGTCGCCGTCGCGGTCGCCGGCCAACGCGGCCGTGACCACCGGTGCTGTGGTGTCCTCCTCCCCCGGCTCGACGATCCGGAACGCCACCGAGCCGACGGCGCTGGTGTTGCCGGCCTGGTCGGTGGCGCGGAACTGCACCGCGTGGTCGCCGATCGCGGTCACCCGCACCGGCTCGGTGTACGGCAGGAAGCTGGTGTCGTCGACCTGGTACTCGACGGTCTGGACCCCCGAGTCGGCGTCGGTGGCGGTCACTGTCACAGTGGCCGCGCCGAGGTAGTTGCCGTCCTGGTCCTGGTCGCCGGAGACCGCGGCGGTCACTGTCGGCGCGGTGGTGTCGCCACCGCCACCGCCGTCGGTGACCACCAGTTCACCGACCATCGAGCTGTGGCCGGGGATCGAGCAGAAGTACCGGTACCGGCCCGGGGTCAGCGTCACTGTCGCCTGGTGGCGGCCGTCGTTGGCGTCGAACGGGCTGGCCAGGATGTTGACTGTGACGTCGTGGTTGTAGCCCTCGGTGCTGGTGTCGAAGGTCAGGGTGTGTGGCATCCCGGTGGTGTTGCCGGTGGCCGCGCTGTTCTCCCAGATGATCGTGGTCGCTCCGGCCACCGCCGTGGTGGGCGCGGACTTGTATCGGGTGATGCTGTCGTCGGCGGTCCAGGTCAACACCTGGTCGGCGGCGACGCGCGGGGCGGCGGAGGCGGGCGTCACTGCCAACGGGATCACCGTGAGCAGGAACGCCGCCAGCGCGGCCGTCAGTCGTCGGGTCATCGTCACTCCTAGAGTTCTCGCGCACGGATGTTGCGGAACTCGGTCAGGTCGTTGTCACCGTGGTTCTGAAGGCCGATGAAGCCGCGCAGGAACTGCCGCAGGTCGGTGGGCGGGTCGCCGGCTCGCGACGACTGCTTGCCCGGCGTGTTGTCGAATTCGTTGATCACCACGCCGTTGCGGATCATCGTGTAGTGCTGCCCGACGGCGCGGATCTCGTAGTCGTTCCACTCGTTCTTTGGCGTGACGCCGGCCTGGGCCAGCGGCACCGGGTCGAAGTTGTAGACCGAGCCGGTCTTCTGCGGCTCACCGGTGTCACCGTCGTAGATCTGGATCTCGTGTCCGCAGTAGATCGCCATCCAGGCCGGCGAGGTCCGCGCCGATCCGACAGTGCCGCAGCTGTCCGGTGGCCGCTGGTCCAGGGGCGTTCGCAGGTCCGGGAACCGGATGAAGACTCCGGTGTTGGCCCGGCCGGCGCCTGGGGCGATGTCCCGGAACTGCAATTTCAGCGAGAAGTCGCCCAGCTCCTTGGTGTGCCAGAGCATGCCCAGGCCACCGCTGGAGCGCAGCGACCCGTCCGGCTGGATGTCGAACTGGCCCGACGGCGCCTGCTGCCAACCGCGCAGCGACTCGGTGGTGCCGTCGAAGAGCGGCTCGTACCCGGTGTGCCCCTCCCGGCCGATCTCCGACGCGGCGGCCAGGCGGGTGAGGGTGCCCGCTTCACGGGTGCTGAGCAGGTCGTCGTCCTGCAACGCGCGGGCGACGGCTGTGACGTGCCGGACGAAACCGTTGTGGTCGGTCCAGGTGCTCTCGTCGTCGATCAGGTCGTTGGCCGTGCAGCCCTGCCCGACCGTGCGACTGGGCACCCCGGTGTCGGTGTCGCCGAGCCATACCGTCGACCGGTCGTCGGGCACCGCGCAGCCCACCGTCACAGTGGTCTGCACCGTCGCCGTCTGACCGTCGGCGTACGTGACGGTCAGCTTCGCGGTGTAGGTGCCGACAGTGGCGTACGTGTGCCGAGGATCCGCCTCGGTCGACGTGGTGCCGTCGCCGAACTCCCAGCGGTGGCTCACGCCGCCGGAGCGGGAACCGGTGAAGGCGATGGTCAGCGGCTTGTTCTGCACGGCGACCGAGGTCGCCGCCGGTGCCGGGGTGGGCGCCCCGCCGGTGTAGGTGACCCGGATCAGCTTCTGGTTCGCGTGCAGGCTGAAGAAGCCGCCGCCGTAGTCGAGGAGGTAGAGCGCGCCGTCCGGGCCGAACTTCGCGTCCATCCAGCTCTGCAACCGGGTGTCGCCGTTGCCACCGGGGATGATGGCCCGCAGCGACTCGGCGTACACCGGTGGGGCGGCCTGCGGCACGCCGGCCGGGTCGACGGTGACCGCGACCCGGTTGGCGGCGTTCGACTGGTCGCCGATGAACCACTTGCCGTCCCAGTGCTCCGGCCACGCCACGCCGCTGGCGGTGTCGACGAGGCTGCGGTGGTACGTCGGGCCGGACATGATGGCCTGCCCGCCGCCGCGCAGGTACGGCTGTGTGTAGGTGGCGTCAGCGGCCACGTAGGTCGGCAGGTTGCTGCCGTCGGTCCGCTTCGGGAACACCGGGCCGCCACCGTCGGGCGAATACCAGATCATGTTGTCCCGGGCCGCCGGGATGTCCTCCAGTCCGGTGTTGCGCGGCGAGGTGTTCTTCAGGTTGTCGCAGTCGTACCAGCCGGTCAGCACTGTCGCGTCGGTGTTGCTGCGGTCGCGGTACGGCTGCCGGTTGCCCATGCAGTAGGGCCAGCCCTGGTTACCGGCGGAGGTGATGATGGTGGCCGTCTCGTACTTCGCCGGGCCCAGGGTCGGGCTGGGCGACGAGGCGTCCGGGCCGACCCAGCCGGCGGTCAGCCACTGGTGCACCGGGTCGATCTGGAGGCGGGCGATGTTGCGTACGCCCATCACGTAGATCTCCGGCCGGGTCTTCTCGGTGCCCGGTGGGAACAGGTTGCCCTCCGGGATGGTGTACGTGCCGTCCGGCTCCGGGTGAATCCGGATGATCTTGCCGGCGAGGTCGTTGGTGTTACCCGAGGTGCGACGGGCGTCCTGGAACGAGATGCCCTGGTACTCCTCGGTCCAGTTGTTGCCGGCGTAACCCTGCGACCCCTCCGAGGAGTTGTTGTCGCCGGAGCCGACGTAGAGGTTGCCCTTGGCGTCGAACGCCATGCCGCCGCCGGCGTGGCAGCAGCTGTGGATCTGCACCGGGAACTGCAACAGGTCCTTGCGGGTGGCCTGGTCGACGGTCTGCGCCTGCCGGTCGTAGGTGAACCGCGAGACGGTCCGCTGACCGACCCGCTTCACCCGGTCGACCGAGTCGTGCGGCATCCAGTAGACGTAGAGCCAGCCGTTCTCGGCGAACGCGGGGTCGGGCACGATGCCGAGCAGACCCTCCTCGTTCTTGACCAACTCCGAGCCGCTGCCCCGGTTGCCCATCACCTCCAGGGTGGTGAGCAGCTTGACCTGCTTGGTTCGCGGGTCCCAGGAGTGGATGGTGCCGCAGCCCAGGCCGACCTTCGGGTTGTTCCAGTCCGCGATGGGGCCGCTCGGGCAGGCCGCCTTGCCGACGTAGAAGACGGTGCCGTCCGGCGCGATGGTGAGCCCGTGCGGCTCGCCGATCTGGTCCAGCTGCCCGGTCTGGTTGGCGGCGGTGAGTCGCTCCACCTTGTAGTTCGCGGCGATGGTGGCCTGGCAGTCGCCGCGTACCCGACCGGTGGTCCAGTTGAGAGCGCCGGTGAGGTGCGTGCGGAACGCCTCCTCGCCGTAGCTGCCCTCGGTGTGGCCCATCCCGGTGTAGAACGACCGGCCGCCGTCGTAGTCCCGGCACCAGGACACCGGGTGGAAGGCGCCGTTGGCGGCCGCCCCCGGGTTGTAGTACCGCTCCTCGACCTGGGCGAGGGTGTGCACCGTGCCGATCGGGTTCGGGTCCCAGTTCTCCCAGCGGTCCGACCGGGTGATGGTGAGCGGCAGCGACGCGGTGGCCGGGTGCTTGCGGTCCAGGATGTTCACCACCGCGCGGTTCACCGCGGGTGGCTCCGGAGCGGTGGTGCTGCCGGTGAACAGGCGCAGGTCGGCGAGCTGGACCAGCGGTTCACCGCTGTTCGCGGTGACGTTGAGCCGGTAGCGCGTGAACTCCTGCGGCGTGGCGATGTCGAACCGGCGGGTCTGGAAGCGGTCCGGGAAGGTCTGCCCGGTGCGGCGGTCCAGGTCGGTCCAGCTCTGACCGTCGGTGGAGCCCTGAAGGGTCCAGTCCTTCGGGTCCCGGCCGGCGGAGTCGTTCGCCGACGTGAGCGCGTACCCGGTGATCTTCTTCGGTGCGCTCAACTCGTACGCCACCCAGGCGGTCGGGGTGCGGACCAGCCACTTCGTGTTGGCGTCGCCGTCGGTCAGCTTCTCCTTGGTCTCGTTGGGCGGGTTCTCGCCGCTGGCGGTCACACGGGTCACCGGCTCGGCGACCGGGATGGCGCCGGCCGGGCGGGTGCCGATCAGCCCGGTGAACCAGGTGGAGTCGACCTGGGCGCGGGCGGCGTCGGCGATGCCGACGAAACCGCCGCCGGCCTTGACGTAGCTCTGGAGCGCCGACTCCTGGTCGCGGTTCAGCGCGGCGCCCGTCGCGGAGAGGAAGACCACGCTGCGGTACGCGGACAGCCCGGCCGCGGTGAAGGCGCCCGGATCCGTGGTGGCCGTGACATCGATGTCATGACCGGCACCAAGCTGTTTGATGGTGTCCACAGCGCGCGACACCGGGTCCTGTTGCTCGGCCACCGGGCCGTGGAACACCAGGACGGCGGTCTTTTGCGGCGACGCAGCCTGCGGGGCGGCCGCCGTTCGTGGTGCGGCCGCGGCAGCGGCCGCCGTCGTCGTCGCCGGGAGCAGTGTCGCCAAGGCCGCTACCGCGGCAAGGGTTCGTCGTAGTTTTCTCGTCATGCCCGTCCCCACTTTCGGTTCGGTCAGCTTCCGTGCGTGTGGGTGTGGCCCTGGAACCGGTGGATCGCCTCCTCGGCGCCCGGCGGCATGCTGCCGTCGGCGTTGCGCACCAGGAAGATCCCGGCCATGCCGCCGTCGGAGTGCGTCTGCACGTGGCAGTGGTACATCCACGCGCCGGGTCCGACGCCCTCCCCGGCCAGCACCTGGAAACCGAACGAGCTGCCGGGGTTGAGGTCCTTGTTGTCGACCACCAGGCTCGGGTCGCTCGGCCCCTCCAACATGCCGGTGCGGTTGTCCGCCCAGCGGTGCGCGTGCAGGTGGAAGGTGTGGAACAGGTTGCCGTGGCCGATGGCGATCCACTCGACGCGCTCGCCCAGGTTCGCCTCGAACATCGGCGTCGCCGGAGCCATCTTGTTGTTGATCATCATGTCGTGGAACACCGCAGTGAACTGCTTCGACGGCAGGATGTCGCCACGCCGCCGGACGATCAGCGCGCCGTACAGTCCCTTCGCGACACCGCCGGTGCCGTGGTCGGTGCCCATCGCGTGATCGTGGTAGTGCCAGTAGCCGGCGCTGCCCGGCATGTACCGCCGACCCGCCGCGGCCACCATCTCGTGCGAGCGCCAGACGTACGTCCGCGTCTCGCCGGGGTTGTTGAACGAGGCGTTGAACGGGCTGCCGTCGGACTCGGTGCTGTAGTCCACCCCGTGCGGATGGATGGACAGCCGCTGGTTGGTGGTGTTGACCAGGGTGATCTCCAGCGTGTCACCCTCGTACATCTCCAGGATCGGCCCCGGAACGGTGGCCTGACCAGGCGCCAGGCCGTACCCGAACAGGTTGCCGGGCAACTGCTCGGCGTAGATGGTGATCTTCTTGGTGACACCGGCGGCGGCCCGGGCGGGGCTGCCGCCGAACGCGGTGCCGATCGTTGGGGCGGACGCGCCCAACGCCCCGGCGGCGAGCGCGCCGGTGGCGATCAGCGATCTGCGGGACAGGTGGCGGTGAGGGCCACCAACGTGATCGTCCATGGGTCTCCGTTCCCAACCGGGCGAAGACGCGACGAGGGCAGGGGTGCATCGACCGCCGAGCACGGGGGCGGTGGCACGACTGAGGTGAGGCTCGTCGCGGACTTTGCTCGGAAGACTCAGAACTTTCGATGGATGACAGCAACTTATGTAATTTATCGACGAAAGTACAGGTCTGATTGCAAAAAGATTACCTTGACATCACGACGTCCGTCGATTGACATGAAGCTGACACGCAGGGCGCACAGAACGGCGCCGGGCTGCCCTCGAAAGAGGCAACCCGGCGCGGAGGACGTACGGCAGCTGTGGTCAGAGGTGGTGGCGGTCGTCCGCCGGCAGGCTGGGGATCTGCGGCGACGCGGGCGACTGGTCCGGCTGGCCGAGCTGCGCCACGTGGGTCGGGTCGAGCACCCGGGAGAGGAACGCGCGGGTCCGTTCGTGCTTCGGCGCGCCCAGCACCTCCTGCGGCGGCCCCTGCTCGACCACCACGCCACCGTCCATGAAAACGACCCGGTCGGCGACGTCGCGGGCGAACGCCATCTCGTGGGTGACCACCATCATCGTCATACCGTCCTCGGCCAACTTGCGCATGACGGTGAGCACGTCGCCGACGAGTTCCGGGTCGAGCGCGGAGGTCGGCTCGTCGAAGAGCATCAGTTTCGGCTCCATCGACAGCGACCGGGCGATCGCCGCCCGCTGCTGCTGCCCACCGGAGAGCTGCGCCGGGAAGGCGTCGGCCTTGTCGGTCAGCCCGACGCGCTCCAGGTTGGCCCGTGCGATCCGCTCGGCCTCGGCCCGACCTCGCCGGAGCACCCGGCGCTGGGCGATGGTGAGGTTGTTCAGGACCGTCAGGTGCGGAAACAGGTTGAACGACTGGAACACCATGCCGATGCCGCGGCGGACCGCGTCGATCTCGACGTCCGGGTCGGTCATCTCGACCCCGTTCACCCAGATCTTGCCGGCGGTCGGCTCCTCCAGCAGATCGACGCAGCGCAGCAGGGTCGACTTGCCGGAACCGGACGGACCGATGACGCAGACCACCTCGCCCTGGCCGACCTCGAAGTCGATGCCCTTGAGCACCTTGAGCGGCCCGAAGGACTTGTGCAGGTCGCGGATCTCCACGGCGGGGCGGGATGGGGTGGTCGTCATCGGGGTCACCGAGCCTTGGCGTAGCGGAGTTCGAGGCGTCGTACCACCTGCGACAGCGGCAGGGTGATCACCAGGTAGGCGAGGCCTGCCACCAGCAGCGGCGTCGCGTTCACCCGGTCGTTGAGCATGTCCCGACCGAACTTGGTGATCTCGATCGTCTGCGCCGTCACTCCGAGCACGTACGCCAGCGACGAGTCCTTGGTGAGCAGGATGAGCTCGTTCGTCAGCGGCGGGATCACGATCCGGAACGCCTGCGGGATCACGATCGTGCGCATGGCGGTGAAGTGCGACATGCCGAGGGTCCGCGCCGCCTCCATCTGCCCCTTCGGCACGGCCTGGATGCCGGCCCGGATCGTCTCCGCCATGTACGCCGCGGCGGTCAACCCGAGGCCGATCGCTATCGAACCGAACACCCCGCCCGGAATCTCACGCTCCGGGAAGGCGATCGGGATGCCGTACCCGACGAGGAAGAGCACCAGCAGCGCGGGCAGACCCCGGAACAGCTCGATGTACGCCGTCGCCACCCAGCGGTACGGCGCCACCCGGGACAGGCGCATCAGCGCCAGGATCGTCCCGAACACGAGGCCGAAGGCGAACGCGCCCAGCGTGTAGAGGATGGTGTTGCGCAGTGCGACGGTGATGATCGTCGGGAACATCGACTTGATGATGTCGACGCGGAAGAACGCGTCGGCCAACCTGTCCCAGTCCGCGGCGACGAGCACCGTGGCGATGATGGCGATGAAGACCAGGTACTGGAGCCCGAGGGACAGCCGCTCCCGCTGGCGGCGTCGCAGCTTCACCGCCGCGGTGGCCATCAACCTCACCTACTTCGACACGTCCACCACCAACGTGATCGCCGGCACCACGGCGGCCGCGGC
>NZ_JBEZEH010000244.1:0-9641 GCF_040648775.1 Micromonospora sp. NPDC049089 | reverse complement strand
GGTGGCCACTCGGCCACCCCACCCCCGTTCACCCGTTCGGGTCAGACCTTGGCCTTGCCCAGGATGCGGTTCACTGTTGTACCGCATACCGGACACTTGCCCTTGGCCATGTTCATTCCGGTCTTCGAGACCTCGACGTGCCCCTCGAAGTCCCGCTTCTCCTTGCACTTCACGCAGTAACCGTTGTAGGTCGTCTGGGCCTGGTCGGCCACGGTGCCCTCCTCGTCTCGTCCGCCGGTCAAACCGTCCCGGCGGGGTGCCCGGCGGCGGGCCACACGGGGCGCCGGCGCTGGGTCTCACTCCGCGGCCACCTTCGTGACCGCTGGTCCGCGGACCCTACCCAGGTCTGGGCAGTTCCATGTCAGCTGTGCATCGACACTGTGAGGAAGTCGACGTCGAGAGTGTGCATGGCGAAATAGGTCGGATAAGTCAGTTTGGCGGGGACACGCCGACCAAACCCTGACAGCCACCCGTGCGAGTACCTCCGCAGCGCATCCGAGGCGGTGATCACCTACGGTAGGAGATGAGCTGCGGACCGGCGCCGTCGACGTTCACCAAGGGTGACGAGATGGCGTGATGGCGCTGCGGTCAAGAAATTTTCGGGACGCCTGGCGACCAATCACCATTTTCTGGGCGCGTGTCGTGCGGTTGACCCTTGCGGTCCCCTGGTCAGTGGGCATTAGCTTTCCTTCGTGACACGTAGTCGAGGCTGCGCGGCCCAGTGATGGCGGGGACGCGCAAGCCGGTCGTCGAGGTGCGACGCAGTCAGCGTCGACGACGCACGGTGTCCGCGTACCGTGACGGTGAGCGAGTGGTCGTCCTCATCCCCGACCAGTTCTCCCGTGCCGAGGAGAGCGAGTGGGTCGACCGGATGCTCGCCCGGCTCGCCGCCCGGGAGGGGCGCCTTGCCCGGTCCGACGACGAGTTGCTGGCCCGCGCCAACCGGCTCATCGACCTCTACCTCGCCGGGTACGCCTCGAAGGCGGTGCCGGCGAGCGTCAGATGGGTCACCAACCAGAACGGCCGGTGGGGCTCCTGCACGCCGGCGGACCGCAGCATCCGCATCTCCCACCGCGTCCAGGAGATGCCCGACTGGGTGATCGACTACGTGTTGCTGCACGAGTTGGCGCACCTCATCGTGCCCAGCCACAACGCCCGGTTCTGGGCGCTTGTCGGTCGCTACCCGAAGTCGGAACGCGCCCGCGGCTACCTCGAAGGGGTCGCCGCCGCCTCCTCCTGCGCGCCGCTCCCCACCTGACCGCGCACTGTCGCCCCGAAGATCCACTCGCGTTCCTGAATACCGCGCTGTCGGGAGCTCCGGGACACCGCGACTTCAAGGAAGTCGAGTCGATCATGGGGTCAAGCCTCCCCGGGATGGGGCGGGCCGGGTGGGGTGGCCGTTCGGGGTGGGGCGCTAGGGTCGGGGGATGGCGCGACGGGTGGTGGTGGCGTTGCTCGGGCCGGTGCACTGGTCGCCGCCCGGCGTCGACCTGGCGCAGTGGCGAGCGGCGCTGGCAGAAGACGTCATCGACCTGTTCGCCACGCTCAACGAGGTGGAGGTCGCGGTCGCGGTGACCCCGGCCGACCGGGCCCTGGCCGATGCGCTGGTGTGGCCCGGAACGGCGGTGTACGAGGTGGCCGAGCCGACGCCGAACGCCGTCTTCGCCGCGCTGGAGGGGTACGACCAGGCGGCCGTGCTGGTCAGTGACGTGCCCGACCTGCCCGCCCTGACCGTCGGCAAGCTGCTTCGCCCACTCACCAGCCGGCCGGTGGCGGTGGCTCCGGTCGAGGGCGGTGGCCCGGGTCTGCTCGGGGTCGCGGTACGACTGCCCGCGCCCGACTGGCTGCCGACGCTGGAGTTGGACACGGCGACGCCGGCTGAGGCGCGCGCCAACGCCCCGCGCCCGGGTGACGTGGCGGTCACCACCGGCTGGCGACGACTGCGCGGCCCGGCTGACCTGGCCACGCTCGACCCGGCCTTCGAGGGTTGGGAAGCGACCCGCGCCCTGCTCTCCGGGGCGGGCCGACCCACCTGAACGGCGCGCCGACCCACCTGAACCGTCGGCGCCGCCGAACACGCCGCGGGTGCCCGCTGTGGATCTTCGGGCACCCGCGGCGTAGGCCGTCGACGGGAGGAGGTCAGGACCTGGCGTCGCCCTCGCCGTCGGTCTCGTCGGACGGACCGGGCCGCCCCGACTGATCCGACTGGCCGGGGGCCTTCTCCTCCACCCCGCCGGGGGCGGTGAAGTCGAAGCTGTCCAGCTCGCTGAGATCCATGTCGTTCATCGCGAAGGCGACCGGATCGGCGAAGTCGTCGTCCGACGGGAGCAGGTCCGGGTGGCCCCAGACGGCGTCGCGGCCCTCGATGCCACGGTGCTCGGTGAGCGCGGCCCAGAGCGCCGCGGCCTCCCGCAGTCGGCGGGGCCGCAGTTCCAGACCGACCAGCGCGGCGAAGGTCTGCTCGGCGGGACCGCCGGCGGCCCGGCGACGGCGGAACGCCTCGCCCAGCCGGACGACGTTCGGCAGCCGGTCGCTGGCGGCGCTGTCGACGACGTGGCACACCCAGCCCTCGACCAGGGCGAGTGCGGTCTCCAGGCGGGCCAGTGAGGCCTTCTGCGCCGGGGTGTCCTCCGGGGTGAAGATGCCCTCCAGGGCGATCGCCTGCATCGACTCGGGGTCGGTCGGGTCGACCCGGCCCATCGCCTCCTCGATCGCCTCCCGGTTGACCCGGATGCCCGAGGCGTACATCTCGACAGCGCTGAGCACATGCCCACGCAGCCACGGGACGTGCTGGAACAGCCGCTGGTGGGCGGCCTCGCGCAGCGCCACGTAGAGGCGGACCTCGTCCTCGGGCAGCTCCAGGCCCTCGCCGTACGCCCGGATGTTGGCCGGGATCAGCGCGGCCGTGCCGGCCGGGCCGAGCGGCAGCCCGATGTCGCCGGCGGAGAGCACCTCCGCGGCGAGCGAACCGAGGGCCTGGCCCAGCTGACCGCCGAAGAGCGCGCCACCGAGGGAGGCCACCATCGACTGCATCGGGCCGAGCTGGGCGCGCGCCTCCGGCGGCACCAGGTCGCCCATCGCGCCGACCATCCGGCTGGCGACGGGGTCGCAGAGCTTGCGCCACACGTCCAGCGTCTTGAAGATCCACTCGTTGCGGTTCCACGCAACGGGGTTCTGGATGCCGGTGGGCCACGCTGAGGCGGGCTCCAACCACAGGTCGGCGAGGCGTAGCGCCTCCTCGACCGCGTTGCGCTCGTACATCGACACCGCCGGGTCACCGGCGGCCGCGAGCTGACTGGCTGCTACCTGCCGGGCCAGGTCCCAGTTGACCGGCCCGCTGCCCGGCGCGGAGAGCAGGTGCTGCAACTGCGACATGAACTGCTGCATCTGCGCGGGATCGTTGGGGTCTGGTGGTTGCCCACCCGGGAGCGCGAAACCGAACGGAATATCAGGCACGACATCTACGGTACGCGGACCGCGCCCCAGGTAGCCGTCGCTGGCGTTGCGCTGAGGGCGAAGTCGCGTGGCGCATCCGGCGGGCGGGCCGCAACCGGTCGGTACGCTCTGCGGCATGAGACGTCGTGGCCTGACGGTCCTGCTCGGTGCCCTGTTCACCGCCCTGCTGAGCATCGGGGTGCTCCGGGTGCCGATTCCGTACGTGGTGCTGGGCCCGGGGCCGACCGTCAACACCCTCGGTACGACCGACGGCAAGGAGGTCATCCAGGTCACCGGTCGGGAGACCTCGACCTCGGCCGGCCAGTTGCGGCTCACCACGGTGGGGGTGCAACCCTCCGTGCGGTTGCGGGGGGCCATCGCGGGCTGGTTCTCCGACGACGAGGCGGTGGTGCCGCGTGAGCTGGTCTACCCACCGGGGGAGTCGACGGAGCAGGTCGAGCAGCGCAACGCCGAGGACTTCAAGGCGTCACAGACCAGCGCGGAGACCGCAGCGCTGCGGGAGCTGGGCTTCCCGGTGCAGGTGGTGATCAAGACGGTGGCCGGGGACGGCCCGGCGGCCGGTGCGCTGAAGGTCGGCGATCTGATCACCTCGGTCGACGGCCAGCCGGTGCCGGTGGCGGCGAAGGTCACCGAGCTGGTCCGGGCCAAGCCGGCGGGCACGGCGTTGACCATCGGCTACACCCGTGACGGCACGCCGGCCACCGCGACGGTGACCAGTCAGGAGCAGGACGGCCGACCGCGGATCGGTGTCGAGATCGATCAGCAGCAGCCGCACCCGTTCACGCTCGGCATCGACCTGGGGGACATCGGTGGGCCGAGCGCCGGTCTGATGTTCGCCCTGGGGATCGTGGACAAGTTGACCCCGGCCGATCTCACCGGCGGTAAGATCATCGCCGGCACCGGCACCATCGACGACGAGGGCGCCGTCGGGCCGATCGGTGGGATCGCCCAGAAGCTGGTCGGTGCCAAGCGCGCCGGGGCGAAAGTCTTCCTGGTGCCGGCGGACAACTGCGCGGAAGCGGTCCGCAATCCGCAGCCCGATCTGCCGCTGTTGCGGGTGGGCTCGTTGGACGAGGCGATGACCGCTCTGGAGACGTTGCGCGCGGGTGGTCAGCCGACGCGTTGCTGACCGGTGTGACCGTGCCCCGACACGCTCAGGAACACCCCGTACTCTGGGTGCCTGGTCGGAGCCGATCATATCGAGCGTGCGGAGCCAACAGTGGTCATGCGTAGCAGCAGCCCCCTCCCGAGGATGAGCCGGCGCGGGCGCGTCACCATCGCGGTCCTGGTCGGGGTGTTCGTGCTCTTCACCCTGCTCGGCTGGGGTGTCCAGGCGTGGACCGACTGGCTCTGGTTCGACGAGGTCCGCTACACCGAGGTCTTCACCGGCGTCCTGCTCACCCGGCTGGTGCTCTTCCTCGCCATCGGCCTCGGCATGGCGGTGATCGTCGGTGGCAACCTGTGGCTGGCCTACCGGTTGCGCCCGCGACTGCGTCCGCACTCGGTCGAGCAGGCGACCCTCGAGCGCTACCGGATGCTGCTCAGCCCGCGTCTCGGCACCTGGATCTCGCTGACCGCCGCGGTGGTCGGGCTCTTCGCCGGTCTGTCCGCGCAGAACCGCTGGAACCAGTGGCTGCTGTTCCGCAACGGCGGTGACTTCGGCATCAAGGACCCGGAGTTCGGGGTCGACATCGGCTTCTACGTCTTCCAACTGCCGTTCTGGCGCTACCTGCTCGGGGTCGCCTTCACCGCTGTGGTGCTGGCCGTGATCGGCGCGCTGGCGGTGCACTACCTCTTCGGCGGGGTCCGCCTACAGGGCGTCGGCGACCGGATGAGCAACGCGGCCCGCGCGCACCTGAGCACGCTCGTCGCGGTCTTCGTGCTGTTGAAGGCGATCGCGTACGTGTTGGACCGGCGGGCCATGCTGCTGGAGTACAACGAGGGCGCCAAGTTGTACGGCGCCGGCTACGCCGACGTCAACGCGTTGCTGCCGGCGAAGGAGATCCTCGCCTACATCTCGATCGTGGTGGCCATCGCGATCCTCGTGTTCTCCAACGCCTGGATGCGGAACCTGGTCTGGCCGGGGATCTCGCTGGCGCTGCTCGGCGTGTCCGCGGTGGCCATCGGCGGCATCTACCCCTGGGCGGTGCAGACCTTCGAGGTCAAGCCGAGCGCCAAGGACAAGGAAGCGCCGTACATCCAGCGCAGCATCGACGCGACGCGCGCGGCGTTCGGGTTGGGGGCCACCGAGACGACCCCGTACGCGGCGAACAACCTCACCCCACCGGGGAACCTGGCCACCGACACGTCGGTGGTGTCGAACGTGCGGCTGCTCGACCCGCAGTTGGTCAGCGAGACGTACACCCAGCTCCAGCAGGTGCGTGGCTTCTACGACTTCGGTCCGAAGCTGGACATCGACAGGTACGGGGTGAACGGCAAGGTCTCCGACTACGTGGTCGGCGTCCGGGAGATCAACTACGGCGAGCTGACCGACCAGCAGAACACCTGGATCAACCGGCACACCGTCTACACCCACGGGTACGGGCTGGTGGCGGCCCCGGCCAACCAGGTGGTCTGCGGCGGGCAGCCGTTCTTCGTCTCCGGGTTCCTCGGCGAGAAGACCCAGGAGGCGTGCTCCTCGCAGACCGAGCAGATCCCGGCCAAGCAGCCGCGCATCTACTACGGCGAGCGGATGGCGGCCGACGACTACGCCATCGTCGGGCAGTCCGACCCGAACAAGAAGGCCGAGTTCGACAGGCCGGTCGGTGAGGGCGGCGGCGAGTCCTACACCTACACCGGTGAGGGCGGTGTGGAGATCGGCTCCTTCACCCGGCGACTGCTGTACGCCATCAAGGAGCAGGAGTCGAACTTCCTGCTCTCCGAGGCGGTGAACAAGGACTCCAAGCTGCTGTACGTGCGCAACCCGCGCGACCGGGTGGAGAAGGTCGCGCCGTTCCTCACCCTGGACGGCGACCCGTACCCGGCAGTGGTCGACGGTCGGGTGCAGTGGATCGTGGACGGCTACACCACGGCCGCCTCCTACCCGTACGCGGAGCGGGTCAACCTGCAGACCGAGACCACCGACGAGTTGACCAACCGGGGCACCTTCCAACTGGCCCGCGAAGACGTCAACTACATGCGCAACTCGGTCAAGGCCACAGTCGACGCGTACGACGGCACCGTGAAGCTCTACGAGTACGACGACACCGACCCGGTGCTCAAGGCGTGGAACAAGGCGTTCGGCGGCGACCTGGTGCTGCCGAAGGCGGAGATCCCGGTCGAGCTGAACGAGCACCTGCGCTACCCGGCGGACATGTTCAAGGTGCAGCGCAACCTGCTCACCAAGTTCCACGTGACGAACCCGGGTGACTTCTACTCCGCACAGGACTTCTGGCAGGTGCCCAACGTGCCGGACGCCCCGGACAGCGGTCAGAAGCAGCCCCCGTACTACCTGTTCACCCAGTTCCCCGGGCAGGAGAGCCCTCGGTTCCAGCTCACCTCGGCGGTCACCCCCAACGGCCGGCAGAACCTCGCCGCGCTGATCTCCGGGTCGTACGTCGACGGGCAGCCCCGGCTGGAGGTGCTGGAGTTGCCGGATCAGACCCGGATCTCCGGCCCGGTGCAGGTGCACCAGCAGATGACCAACAACGCGAACATCCGTCAGCAGCTCAACCTGCTCTCCAGCAACCAGGCGCAGGTGCAGTACGGCAACCTGCTCTCGTTGCCCTTCGCCGACGGGATGCTCTACGTCGAGCCGGTCTACGTGAAGAGCAACCAGCAGGACGCGTACCCGCTGTTGCAGAAGGTGCTGCTCTCGTACGGTGACGGCGGCTCCTTCGTGGCGCTCGCCGACAACATCAACGACGGCATCAAGCAGTTGGTCGAGCAGGGTAAGAAGGCAGGGCAGGGCACGTCGCCGCCGCCGACGACCGGGGGCAACCCGACGACCCCGACTCCGACGCCTTCGGGGACGGCGGCGCCATCGCCGACTCCGAGCGCCGGCACCCCACCGCCGACCGGTGACCTGGCTGCCGCCGCAGACCGGGTGCAGACCGCGATCACCGAGGTCCGGGCCGCGCAGACGTCGGGCGACTTCGAGCGGTACGGGCGTGCGCTGAAGGCCCTCGACGAGGCGCTCACCGCGTTCCAGCAGGCGCAGCAGGCCGCTGGTGCGCCGGGTGCCAGCCCGAGTGCTGGAGGCTGACCCGCCACCGCACGCAGTTCCTCCCCGAGCCCCCGTCCCTCGGACCGCATCAGGTCCGAGGGACGGGGGCTCGGCCGTTGGCCTGATCTGTGCGTATCTGTCACGTCACCGACAGCACCGCCCGGGCCCGCAACCTGCGGTGCCGGTCCGCCGTCCTCAATGCAACGGGGTGGGGACGAGGGGGAACAGTCGTGCGGGACGCGCAGAGCTTCGATGACTTCTACCGCAGCACCGCCCGCCGGACGCTGCGGTACGGCTACGCGGTCGCTGGCGACCACGGTGAGGCGCAGGACCTGGTGCAGGAGGCGTACACCCGGGCCTGGCGGCAGTGGGGGCGACTGTCGTCGCATCCGGCGCCGGAGGCGTGGCTGCGGCTCGTGGTGGCCCGGCTGGCGACTGACCGCTGGCGGCGCCTGCACCGTTGGCGGGTGGTGCTGAGCCGTACCGGACCGCCGGCGGTCGCACCTCCACCCAGCGAGGACGGGGTGCTCCTGGTCCGAGCGCTCCGGCAGTTGCCCGCCACGCACCGGCAGGCACTGGCCCTGCACTACCTCTTCGACATGTCCGTCGAGGAGATCGCCCGGGAGACCGACGTGCCGGTCGGCACCGTGAAGTCCTGGCTGTCCCGGGGCCGGTCCCGGCTGGCCGCGCTGCTGCCCGACCTCAGGGTCGTGGAGTTGGAGGCGAACGATGTCAGTCGAACTCTCTGACCTGTACCGGTCGCTCGGCACCGTCGCGGACGGGCACGAGCTGACCCGACCCGAGTCCCTTCGGCGGTTCGCCGACCGGCGGGCCCGAGCACGGGTAGCCGGTTCGACGCTCGCGGTGGCGCTGCTCGTGGGCGGAATTGTCGTCGGTGGCCGACTGGCGTTCCCGGCGGACGGTTCCGCACCGCCGCCCGCCGACATCCCTGGCCCGTCGCCGACCGGGGCGACGGCGACCTCCCTGCCGTCACCCACGCCGACTCCCTCGGCACCGCTACCGTCGCGGACCACAGCGAGCGGCACGCCGTCGCAGCCGGTCACCACCGGACCGGCGGCACCGCGGCCGCCCACCTCGATCCCGGACCGCGCCTTCTTCCTGCTGGCGGCCCCGAATCGGACCGGACTGGAATCCTCGGGGGAGGGGCCGGCACTGCCGACGCTGTGCGGCGCTCGCCTGCCCAGCGACTCGGCCATGGTCCAACGCCGTGGTCGCTACCTGGCCTACAAGATGCCGGAGACGCCGACGGGGCACGTGCCGGACGGTAGCTACCGGCACACCATCACCATCTACCGGGCAGGTCGCGCCGACGACGCGTTGCGGGAGCTGCGGCAGGCGGTGCGCGACTGCCCCGACCAGAAGCTGCCCGACGACGACAGGACGTGGCGACAGCGGCTGCTGGCCTCGGGGGCGTACGGGGACGGGTCGGTGCTGTTCGAGATGCGGGCTCCGATGCCGGACGGGATGGGTGAGCCGGGTACGGAGGAGGTTCGGCTGGTCCGGGCGGTCCGGGTCGGGGACGTGGTGACGGTGCTCTGGGAACAGGGTTGGGAGCACACGGTCGCCGTTCGGTCCCAGGTCGATGCTGACAGCCGACGGGCGGTCGCGGCGATCGAGGACTGGCTCGACTGACAACGCCCAGGTCAGAGCTGTCCGTGTCGGCGGTATCGGAGTCGCTTTGCGGTGTCCCGGGTTGGTGCGCTACGGTTAGCGAACCGACGCGGGGTGGAGCAGCTCGGTAGCTCGCTGGGCTCATAACCCAGAGGTCGCAGGTTCAAATCCTGTCCCCGCTACGAGAGAAACACCAGTTCGAAGCCCGCCTCCGGTTCACCGGAGGCGGGCT
The DNA here is from genome assembly GCF_040648775.1 of Micromonospora sp. NPDC049089. NCBI lineage: Bacteria > Bacillati > Actinomycetota > Actinomycetes > Micromonosporales > Micromonosporaceae > Micromonospora > Micromonospora sp. NPDC049089. The sequence goes on along the minus strand of NZ_JBEZEH010000244.1, from coordinate 156 downwards.
TTCGACATTCCGGGGGTGCCGGCCACAGCGGATGGCGACCCCACTGATCATCGCCCGGAACGGGTGAGTTAGTCTTAACCAGTCGACGCGGGGTGGAGCAGCTCGGTAGCTCGCTGGGCTCATAACCCAGAGGTCGCAGGTTCAAATCCTGTCCCC
>NZ_JBEZEH010000243.1:0-9697 GCF_040648775.1 Micromonospora sp. NPDC049089 | reverse complement strand
CGCGGCGCGGGCGGCGGGGGGGGGGGGGGGGTGGGGGGGGGTGGGGGGGGGGGGGGTGGGGGGGCGGGGGGGGGGCGGTTGCGGCGCGGGGGGCGGGGGCCCCGGGGGGGGGGGGCCCCGCGCCGGGGGCGCCCCCCCCCGGGCCTGTCACCATCAGGCAGCCGGCCACGGCGACGAGCCGCCGGGCCCGCGTCAGCGCGTCGTTCCAGGTGCTCATGTGGCGCGTCCTCCCCATCGGTGGGCCGTCAGCCGATCTGGCTCAGCAGCTTCTCGAGCGCGGCCAGGCGCTGCCGAACCTCGCCGAGCTCGTTCCGCACGCCCTTGATCTCGTCCGCCGTGGCCTGGGCGCCGGTGGCGCTGCGCTCGGCCAGCGCCCGGTAGCCCTCCTCCCGAGCCGCCGCGTACCGGGCGCGGTAGATGCCCGTCCCGATGAGACCGGCGACCACGATCATCGCCGTCACGATCACCGCCGCGGCGATGGTGGAGGTCTGTGCGATGTCCAACGCGACCTGATGGGTCATTGCTCACTTCTCCTGTTCTGCGGCCGGCCCGGAGCCGGTCAGGTTCTGTGCGGCCAGTGCGATCGCGTCCAGATCGAGGGACACCGTGAACGGCACCGCCTGGACGTACTTCACCGAGCTGCCGTCCGGTGCGGTCACCAGCTCGCCGGTCACCAGGCCGGCCGCTTCCAATTTCTGCAGGTGCATGTAGAGCAGCGGCCGGTTCATCTGCAGCTGCCGGGCCAACTCGCTGACGTAGGTCCGCTGCCGGGCCACGGCGGCCAGGATCCGCAGCCGGTGCGGGCTGGCCAGTGCGGCCAGTAACGACACGAGTTCGTCACCGGTCGGCGAGGTGCCGCTCATCCTGGTTTCCCTTCTCAATGAAGGTGTCAGATTTCTCTGACGCCCCCTGTCAGCTGAGTCTGACAGGGGAGGGCGGCAGGTGTCAACGAACGCCGTGGCGCGCGGTTCACTGACCCCAAGGCGGTAGCCAGACCTCGACGTCGGGGGCCTGCACCCGCCGGGAGGCGAGGTAGTCGCGCAGTGCCAGCAGCGCGGGATGCGGGTTGTCGCCGCGCCAGATGAGGAACATGGGGTAGACGGCCGCCGGGCCACGCACCGGTACGCGCCGCAGGTCGTAGCTGTCCGGCCACAGGTACCGGGTGCGAACGCCAGCGAGGGTCGCCAGCTCCGCGGAGTCGGCGATCTCGGCCAGCAGCGCCTCGTTGCCGAAGACCGGCCCGACCAGGTCGATGGTGAGACCGAACGCGGCAGCGAGTTCGTCGTAGTAGTCGGACCATTCGGTGCCGGGGGCCATGCCGGGCATCCATATGCGGTGCTCGGCGAGTTGCGCGGGCGTGCGGCGGGCAGGTGACGCGCGGCGACGGTGACGGCGTGGAAGGTGGCGCCGACCGTCCCCGCCTCGACGGCGGCCATCGCGGCGTGGACGTCGGCGCCGAGGGTGACGACGTCGAGCTCGATGCGGGGATGCGCGCGGTGGAAGTCCTGCAACAGCACCGCTGGTGCGATCCGTCGAATGTGCACGTCGACGCGCAGTGCCCGTCGACCCGGGCGTACGGAGGCGTCGGCGCGCGTCTCCGCCCTAAGAAGTCGCGCAAGTAGGCGGGTTCATGGCCTGAGGGTGGAGCGGGTGTCCCAGCGGTAGAGGGTCCAGGCTTGGCGGATGAGGCTTCGGACGGTGATGATCGCGTCGGCGAACTGGGTGAACACGCCGAGTTTCATCCACTCGTCGCGGCGGTTGCGGATCGTGGTGGCCGAGCAGGTCGAGTCGGCGATGGCCTCGTAGGAGCAGCCGAACCACAGCACTTGCAGAAGCCTGTCGAATACGGCAGGCGGCCGGATGGCGGGTCGGGGAGAACACCGTCGCCGCGCGGATGGCGGCCCTCGGCCTGGCCGGCCGTACCCCGCGCCGGCGGCGCAGCCTCACAAAGCAGGGCAAACGGCGGGCCGCGCCGGACCGGGTCCGGCGGCAGTTCACCGCCGTCGCACCGAACCTGCTGTGGTGCGGCGACCTGACTGAGATCACCACCAACAGCATCGTCGAATTCTACAAACGCCCGTAGACGTCACAGCCTTCGACCTCCGGCGAGCAGCCCTTGGCCGCCAGACAGGTCGGAGAATTCGACGTGCCACCGATGCCGTCCCCGTCAAATAATTCAGACCGGGTACCTGCGGTGGCCGTTTACTGCACGACTCGCGCGGGCGCGATCCTGCCCGTTACCCGATTGCCGGTTGAAGGCCGCGTGACGACACGCCAGCTAGAACTGGCTGGCGTGGAAGAAAGAGACGGCATCGCGGTCCTTCTCGCCGGACGGGTACTCCAATTTTATTGGCATTGCCTGCACCCTTCAGTCATCAATCAATGACGGAGCTCGACTCAAAGGACTCAGCCCGATAACCACACCGGGCTGAGTCCTTTGAGTCAATGGGATGCAGAACTTTTAATACATGTTAACCTGAGGCTGCCAGCTATCGTAGGCCTTCCTCATCTTGAACCACTTAACCCGCCACGTGGAGTTATTGATCACCGTGCAGGATCCGCCATAGCTGTCAGTGCTGGTGGTTGAACTGCCGCTTCCTTCGATGAGGTATGCCACTTGAACGACTTTGCCGTCATTCGTATTGTCACAGATTTCGAGTCTTGACTTGGTGGCGCCACTAGTGTAATTGGTGGCACATGTCCGGTCATAGCCGTCATACGAGCACTTGGTTGTGTCCGCATAAGCGACGCCCGGTATCGCAATCCCGGTGAGCACCATCGCGACTCCGAGCGCGGAGGCCCTGGCGGTGCGACTAAGCGTTCTCTTCATCGTTCCCCCGTCTGGCGGCATTGCCTTGTGGACAATGCGACGCATGTCCATGCATGGATCATACGGGCCCCTAGTCGCTGGGTCAACGCGTTCGACTTGGGGACGCCGGTATAGGGGCGGATCCGGCTCTGAAGCCGCCCCTATACTCGCCACCGTCAAGGAGGATCGGCGGCGAGGTTGTCAATCCCCGAGATGCGTGGAAGGTTGTTTAGAAGTCGCGCAAGTAGGCGGGTTCATGGTCGGCGAGTGGAGCGGGTGGATGACGTCTTCCTTGCGTTCGTAGCAGCGTTGGAGCCGGTTCAACGCGTTGTGCCAGGAGTTCGTGCGCTCGACGTGCCACCGCTTGGTGGCTTGGACGGGGACCTTGACGCCTTTGCGTGCGCTCTCACCGGTCAGACCGCGTTCGGCGAGGAGTTCGCGGGTCGCGGCGGAGTCGTAGCCGGCGTCCAGGTGCACGGTGATGTCCTCGGGCAGTTGACCGAGATCTTCCACCCCGACCGCGGCGGTCGCGGGTTGGCGACGGAGGCCGCCACCGCGCTGCTGGACTGGGGTTTCACCGAGTTCGGGTTGCACTGGGTCTACGGCCGCTGCCACTGTCGCAACACCGCCTCGGCCCGGCTGATGGAGCGACTCGGCATGCGCCAGGAGGCGCGCCAGGTCGAGAGTTACCTGTTCCGGGGGGAGTGGGCCGACCATCTCGTCTTCGCGATCCTGGCACGCGAGTGGCAGGCCGAGACCCGCACGCCGCCGACGTGATCGTTCACCACGGCGACGTGCGGGTCGGGTCCACACCTCAGACCTGGCGGTCGAGCCACTCCCGGTAGGCGGTGGGCGCGATGACGGCGTCGTCGCCTGCGATGAGGACGTCACCGGACATGGCGGCGAACATGCCGGCGCTGTCGTCGGTGGTGACGGTGCGCTGGTCACCGCGGGCGGCGAGCGTGACGCGCCCCAGCTCGTCGAGGGCGAAGACATCCGGGCCGGCGACGTTGCGGATGCCCTTGAGCGGCGCGCCCATGCTGACCTCGGCGACGGCCTGCGCCACGTCGGCGGCGGCCATCGGCTGCACCGGCGTGCTGGGCAGTCGGACGGTGGTGTCGTCGGCAGTCCAGGACATGATCGCCTCGACGAACTCGAAGAACTGGGTGGCGCGGACGATCGAGTACGGGATCGTACCGGCCGTGAGGATCTCCTCCTGGAGGGTCTTGGCGCGGTAGTAGTCCAGGTCGGGCACCTGGTCGACGCCGACGATGGAGAGGATCACCGCGTGGCCGACACCCGCGCGAGCGGCGGCGGCCAGCAGGTTGTCCATGGTCGTCTGGAAGAAGGCGGGCGAGGCCTCGTCGAAGGTCGGCGAGTTCGTGAGGTTGACGACGACCTCGGCGCCGGCGAGCCCGTCGGACAGGCCCTGCCCGGTGAGCAGGTCCGCCCCGGTCGACGGCGAGAGCGGCACCGCCTCGTGGCCCGCAGCCTGGAGGATCTTGACGACCTGCGACCCGATGAGGCCGGTCCCGCCCAGTACGGCGATCTTCATGCCCGTGCACCTTCCCGTTGCGTGTGGTCCGACTGCTGAGGCTCAGCCGATACTCGGACCTTCCTTGTCCGAGAACTATACTCGGACACAAAGAGTCTGAGTAACGGGGTGACTAGGGTGACGTCATGAAGATGTCCGGCGGGGTCGAGTGGGCGCTGCACTGCTGCGTGGTGCTCACCACCAGCCACACGCCCGTTCCGGCGGCCAAGCTGGCGGAACTGCACGACGTCTCCAGCAGCTACCTCGCGAAGCAACTCCAAGCGCTCGCCCGCGCCGGCCTGATCCACTCCGTGCAGGGCAAGTCGGGCGGCTACGTGCTGACCCGCGCCCCGGAGAGCATCACCCTGCTCGACGTCGTCCGGGCCGTCGACGGGCCCGGCCCGACCTTCGTCTGCACGGAGATCCGCCAGCGCGGCCCCTTCGCGACCCCGGCCGACGCCTGCACCACGCCCTGCCCGGTGTCCCGGGCCATGTGGGCGGCCGAGGACGCGTGGCACCAGGCGCTCGCCGCGGTCACCATCGCCGATCTCGCCCGCGACGTCGACGCCACCTCCGGCCCCGAGGCGCTGGTCGGCATCCAGGCCTGGCTGACCGGCGGAGCCTGACCCGACCCCGCAGAGCCGGGCGAACACGGTCAGCCGGTGTGGCGTACCTCGGTGTCCCAGATCTGCGCCCACGGACGCCGCAGCCCCCGGCACACGTGGATCGGGCCGCCGTTCTCGTCGTTGTCCACCTCGACCCGCTGGTCCACCTGCCCGGCCAGGGTGCACTGCTCGAACCACGTGTTGAGCTGGTCGGGGCGCTCCCAGCCGACCGCGATGACCACGTCCGCGTCGGCGGGCGGCCGACCGAAGTCGACCATGCTGTTGTGCCCGGAGTACGCCCGAGGCAGACCACGGGCCGGCCCGTAGCGGGCCACCGCGCCAGCCTCGCCGTAGTTGCCGGTGAGGACGACCGCCCGCGAACGCTCCGGCGGCGACAACCCACGATGGACAGCCGCGAGAGAGTCGGCGAACTCGGGCCAACCGATCGTCTCGCCAGCGTCGTAGTTGACGTCGACCACGAAGGCGGGCAACTGGTCGGCCGGCAGCACCGGCAGCAGCAGCACGACGTTGGGCAGCAGGAACGGCACCACACCCAGCGCGAGCAACCCCCGACGCCACCAGAGTGACCCGCGCGAGGCCCACGCCACGGCGACCAGCGCACCGGCGGCGGTGAGGACCAGCAGCAGCGGCGCGTCGTAGTAGCCCTTGCCGCCGGCGATCAGCACGATGCCGACCACCACCAACCACGCCCAGCCCACCGCCCGGTAGGCCCGCCACGCCGGTCGGCGGAGCAGCGCGACGAGACCGGCGATCCAGATCGGCACGGCGTACGGGCTGATGATGACGAACTGGAGCGTGAACGCGTCGAGCCGGCCACTGTAGGAGCTGTCACCGTCGGAGATGGACCCGGCAACGCCGAGCTGCGGGAAGCCGTTGGTCGCCTGCCAGATCAGGTTCGGCGCGGCCAGCAGCGCGGCGATCCCGGCCCCGGCGAGAACCCACCGGTCGCGCAGCAGCCGGCGTGGCCCGGCGATGAGCACCCCGGCGACCAGGCCCACGGCCAGCAGCGCCGGCAGCAACTTGCTGAGCATGCCCACACCGATCGCCAGCCCGATGCCCAGCGCCCAGCGGCTGTCACCGGTGCGCAGCAACCGCACCGCGCACCACGCCGCGACCAACCAGACCAGCAGGTCGATGGTGGTGGTGCTGAGCAGATGACCACTGGCGAGCACGATGCCGGAAAGCGCGGCGAGCACCGCCGCGAAGAGCTGCCCGCCCCGGCCGGCGCCCAATTCCCGGGCGATAGCGGCCACCAGCAGCACCGCGCCGCCGGCCAGCACCGCCGACGGGGTACGCAGCACCACCAGGTTGCCCGGGGCGATCGTGTCGAGCAGCCGGGCCAGCACCGGGACGAGCGGCCCCTGATCGACGTAGCCCCAGTCGAGGTGCCGACCGGCGAGCAGGAAGTACAGCTCGTCGCGGTGGTAGCCGTAACGGCCGGCGAGCAGCAGGAGCGTCACTGTGGTCGCGGCGGCCGCCAGCCACGGGCCGCGGGTACGAATGCCGGGCTCCGGCGGCCGCCCCGACGGCGGCGACTGGGTCGGCCGCTGAGGTCGGTCGATCTCGATCGCGGGCTCGCTCACCCGCTCATGATGACTGGCGGTGTCGCCGCGTGGGTGCCCCTACCGGCGTTCGGCACGGTCCCGAATGCGGGTGGCCGAGGCGGGTGCGAAGATCAGCTTTGTCACTCGGACCGAAAGGACGATATGCGCTATCGCACTCTGGGCAGCACCGGCACCGTGGTGTCCACCCTGTGTCTAGGCACGATGACCTTCGGCGCGGAGACCGACGAGGCCGGCAGCTTCGCCCAACTGGACCGGTTCGTCGAGGCCGGCGGCACCTTCATCGACACCGCTGACGTCTACTCCACCGGTGTCTCCGAGGACATCATCGGGCGTTGGCTGCGCAGCCGCCCCGACGTGCGTGACCGCCTGGTGATCGCCACCAAGGGGCGGTTCCCGATGGGTCCGGGGGCAAACGACGCCGGCCTGTCCCGGGTGCACCTCACCCGCGCCCTGGACGCCAGCCTGCGTCGTCTCGGCGTCGAGGCCGTCGACCTGTACCAGGCGCACGCCTGGGATCCGCTGACCCCGCTGCCGGAGACGCTGCGGTTCTTCGACGACGCGGTCAGCGCCGGCAAGATCCGCTACGCGGGGGTCAGCAACTTCACCGGTTGGCAGTTGCAGAAGGCCGCACTGCTCACCCAGCACCTCAACCTCACCCCGATCGTGACCCTGCAACCGCAGTACAACCTGCTGGCTCGGGACATCGAGTTCGAGCTGGTACCGGTCTGCGAGAACGAAGGCATCGGCATCCTGCCGTGGTCACCGCTTGGCGGCGGGTGGCTGACCGGCAAGTACCAGCGCGACAGCACGCCCACCGGCGCGACGCGGCTCGGCGAGAACCCGCAGCGCGGCGTCGAGGCGTACGCGGGTCGCAACGCCGAGGAGCGCACCTGGCGGGTGCTCGACGCGGTCCGCCAGATCGCCGACGACCGGGGCGTGTCCATGTCGGCGGTGTCGCTGGCCTGGCTGGCGGCCCGACCGGCGGTCACCTCGGTGATCCTCGGCGCGCGGACCACCGACCAGCTCGACGACAACCTGACCGCCGCCGACCTGGTCCTCGACGCCGAGCAGACGCGGCTGCTGGACGAGGCGAGCGCCCCGCTGGTGGGCGACTACCCGTACGGCGCGGCCGGGGTGCGTCAGCGCGGCCGTGACCTGCCGGCCGGATCATGACCTCGTTTCCCGATCCCACCGACCCGGCCGGCAGGCTCACCGAGGTCTCCCTGCGCTACCTGGACGTGGTCGCCGAACTCGCGGGCGGCCCGACCGGGGAGTGAGGCCGTCGGCTCGATAATGGGCGGATGCCGCTGCTCGTCACACCAGCAATGCCCGCCGGGAGCCTCGCCGCCCAGGAGCAACCCCACCTTCCGGTACGTCCCGGGCTGGCCCTGCGGCCGTGGCGCGACGACGACGCCCCGGCCGTCCGGGCGGCCTTCGACTGTCCGCAGATCCAACGGTGGCACGTCCGCCGCATCGACGGCGACGACGAGGCGCGGGTGTGGACGGCGCAGTGGGCCGGCCGTTGGCGTGACGAGACGGCCGCCAGCTGGGCGATCGTCGACGCCGACGACCGGCCGCTGGGTCAGGTGGGGTTGCGGGGTGTGCTGCTGGCCGAGGCGTCGGCGCAACTGTCGTACTGGTTGGTGCCCGCCGCGCGTGGTCGGGGCATCGCCACCGAGGCGTTGAGGGCACTCACCCGGTGGAGTTTCACGCGGGCCGGTCTGCACCGGCTGGCCCTGGATCACTCGACCGCCAATACGGCGTCGTGCCGGGTGGCCACGCGGGCCGACTTTCCGGTGGAGGGCGTGCTCCGGGGGTCGGTTCGCCACGCCGACGGCTGGCACGACATGCACCTGCACGCACGGCTGCGCACCGACGGCCCGATCTGATCACCCGGTCTACTCGATGGGCGGCACGGATGGTGTCGGCGTCGCACCATGCGTGTCGGCGCGTCGCATCGCCCGCGGCAGTCGCAGCGCGACGACGCCGGTAGCCACCAGTCCGCCGACTCCCGCGACCATCAGTGTCACCGGGGCGGACGTGGCGTCCAGCAGGACACCACCGGCGAGGTAGGACGTCGCGGCGGCGACCCCGATCGCACCGTACAGATTGCCGAAGACCCTGCCGAGCATGCCCGGTGGCACCGTACGTTGCAGCAGGGTGCTGGACGCGACGTCCATGGCCGCCAACCCGAAGCCACGAACGGCCTGCAGGGCGATCGCGGCGGCGACGGCCCAGGCGAGCCCGGTCAGCAGGTTGCCGACACTGCTGACGGCGAATCCCGCGGTCAGCAGCAGCGGCATCGACGCCCTGGTGCCCCACCTGGACAGCATGGCGTAACCGGCCACCAGCCCGACACCGACGGCGCCCAGCAGAAGCCCGACCGCTGATCCGCCCACGTGGAAGGTGTCTTTGGCCAGCAGCACCAGGGCCACGTCGTCGACCCCGTTGAAGGCGACCACCGCGGTGAAGCCCAGGAAGATCACCCGCACCGTCGGAACACTCAACAGATAGCCGAGGCCCGCTCTGGCCTGTCGCAGCAGGGGCGGCTGGCGCTCGTCGCCGGTCGTCGGCGGAAGTGAGGGGAGCCTCGCGAGCAGCATGGCCGAGACCAGGAACGACACGGCGTCGACGAGCAGCACACCACGCAGTCCGACCAGCGGGAACAGGGCCGCGGCGAGCAGTGGGCCGATCGCCTCTGCCGCGTTGGAGCCGAACCCGAGGGTGGAGTTGGCGGTCTCCAGGTCACGGTCATCGACGAGGGCGGGCACCGCCGCCCGAGACGCCGGCTGGAAGAGCTGCGACGCGGTGGCGCGAATCGCGACGAGAGCCAGCAACATCGGCAGCGAGGGCATCGTCAGGACGATGACGAGCAGGACCACAGCTTGGACGAGTTCGCAGACGACCATCAGTCGTCGGAGGTTGAGCCGATCAGCGAGGGCACCGGTGAACGGACCCAGCAGGGATGGCGCGAAGTCCCCGACAAGGAGCAGAAGCGCGACCGCCAGCCCTTTACCCGTCGTCTCGGCGACGTGGAAGATCAGCGCGACAAGGCTGAGTGAATCGCCCGCGTACGAGACGAGCCGTGCCGAGAAGAGCGTTCGGAATGGCCTGTTGCGGCAAAGCAGCTGGATGGGACGCAACGGAGCAGCGTCTGCCACGG
>NZ_JBEZEH010000242.1:0-9769 GCF_040648775.1 Micromonospora sp. NPDC049089 | reverse complement strand
CCCGCCCTCACCGGAGTGGGGGCGGGCGCCGGTCGGCAGTGCGAACGAGGTCAGTCGTCGCCCTGGAAGTAGCTCAGCAGGCGCAGGATCTCGATGTAGAGCCAGACCAGGCTGACCAGGATGCCGAACGCGGCCACCCAGGAGTAGCGCTGGGGCAGGCCCATCCGGACGCCGTCCTCGATCTCCTTGAAGCTGAGCACGAAGCTCAGCGAGGCGACCACGATGCAGACCAGGCTGAAGCCGATGGCGAGCGGGCTGCCGTCGCGCAGACCGGTGTTGACGCCGAACAGCGCCAGCACCAGGTTGATCATCATGACCGCGAAGAGGCCGACCATCACGGCGATCATGCCCTTGACGAAGGCCGGGGTGGCCCGGATGACCTTCGCCCGGTAGAGCATCGCCATCAGGAAGAAGATGCCGAAGCTGGCTGCGGCGGCCTGGAGCACGATGCCGTCGTAGGCCGTCTCGAACGCCTTGCTGACCATGCCGACGAAAACACCCTCGACGACCGCGTACGCGATCACGAGCGCCGGGTTGGCCATCCGGGAGAACGAAATGATCAAGCCGAGCACCAGGCCGACGACCGCCGCGCCGATCCAGGCGGTACCGACCAGCGCGTCGGGAACGAGCACCCAGGCGGCCGCGGCGGTGATGCCGAGAATGCCGAGCAGAGCGACCGTCTTGACGACCACGTCGTCGACGGTCATCGGCGCCACAGTGGGTGGCGCGGCCGGGTAGTCGGCCTGGGACGGGTACTGCTGGGGAATGCCGGGCTGTCCGTACGGCCCGGCCGGGGCGTACCCGGCGGAGCGCTCCCGCTCGGCCGCTTGGCCGAGCCGGGCGAGCACCGGGTTCGAGGTCTTCACTGTCTGGCCTCCCTCAGGGGGTCGTTTGCACGTGAACGTGCCCTCCAAGAGTAAACGGCAGAGCCAAGTCCTGGAGATCACGAATGAGAATGTGTGAGTCGACCGGTGCCCGGGGCGGGGGTCGAACCCGCACGCCTTTCGGCAGCCGCTTTTAAGGCGGCCGTGTCTGCCTTTCCACCACCCGGGCGAGTGGCACCGGCGCGCCGACACGCCTGGTGCAGTGTCACCGTAGCCGGTCTACGGCGACCCGGCGTACCCCGCCGGCCTGGCCGCATTAGGGTCGATGCCGTGAGCAGCGCAGCCCCCACGGCCCCCGAAGCCGCCCCTGAGCAGGCATTCCGCCTCGCCGATCGGGCCAACCGCCGACCCCGGGCCACCCGGCTGCTGGCCGCCATCCGCCGCCACCGGGCGGATCTGCTGGCCGCTCTGCTCTTCGCGGCGCTGGCCGGCTGGCTCACCCACGGGCTGTGGCCCGACCCGAGCGGGCGCATCCTGGCACTCAATCCGGCGGACCAGACCCTCTACGAGTGGTTCCTGGCGGTGGACGCCCGCGCACTGCTCGGCGACTTCGACCTGCTCACCGACCGGCTCAACGCTCCCGACGGTGTGAACCTGATGGCCAACACCACTGTGATCGCCCTCGGCGTCCTCTTCGCGCCGGTCACCCTGCTGCTGGGCGCGCCGGTCACCTTCGCGCTGCTCGCCGCCGGCAACCTCGCCGGCACCGCACTCGCCTGGTACCTGCTGTTCCACCGGACGCTGCGCGTCCGCCGGCTGGCCGCCGCACTCGGTGGCGGGCTGTGCGGATTCGGACCCGGCATGGTGTCGCAGACAAACAGCCACCTGCACATGACCGCCCAGTGGCTGGTGCCGGTGATCGTCTGGCTGGTGGTCCGGCTGCTGCGAGCGGCCGACCCGGGGCCCGGCACCCCCGACGAAGCCGGCAGTACCCGGGCCACCGGCCCGGACCGTCGGCGACTGTTCACCTCTGCCGCGGGGCTGGCCGGCGCGGTCAGCGCGCAGGTCTTCATCGGCGAGGAGGTGCTCTTCCTCGCCGCGATCACGCTGCTGGCGATGGCGATCAGCTACGCCGTGGCGGACCGGGACCTGGCCCGCCGGGCACTTCCCGGGTTCGCCGGCGGGTTGGCGATCGCCGCCGGGCTCGCCCTGCTGGTGCTCGGCTATCCGCTGTGGTTCCAGTTCGCCGGGCCGCAGGGAGTCGCCGACGGGATGTTCACCCCTGCCTACTTCTCCGCCGACCTGAGCAGCTGGTGGGCGCTCTCCCCACTGTCGGTGGCCGGCAGCGACGAGTCCGCCCGGCTGACCACCGGGCCCGCCGAATACAACACGTTCCTCGGCTGGCCACTGCTGCTGGTCGCTGCGGTCTGCGCGATCTGGGCCGGGCGGCGCCGGCTGGTCTTCGCCTGCGTCGTGGCGGGCCTGGTGATGGGGGCGCTCTCGCTCGGCCCGGAGGTGGTGCTCGGCGGCACCAGGACGGCGGTCCCCGGCCCGTACGCCCTGATCGGAGGGCTGCCGGTGGTGGACGGGGCGTTGCCGATGCGGTTCGCGCTGGCGTTGCTGCCGATCGTCGCCACGCTGCTGGTGCTCGCGGTCGACCGGGCCCTGCGCAGCTCCGGCCGCGCGCGGCGGCTGGTGCCGCTGGCCGTGGGCGTGGCACTGCTACCGATCTTCCCGACCCCCCTGCCGACCGCCGGACGACCCGCAGTGCCGGAATTCATCACCGGCGGCCACTGGCGGCAGTGCGTACCGCCGGGCGGGGTGCTGGTCCCGGTGCCACTGCCCACTCCAAAGGAGCCCTGGCCGATGCGCTGGGCGACCGCCGCCGACGCGGGTTTCGGGCTGCCGGAAGGCTTCTTCATCGGCCCGTACGGGAGGGGCGGCAGCGCGGCGATGGGCACCTTCAAGCAGCCCACGTCCGCGCTACTGGCGGATGTCGCCCGCCGCGGTGACCAACCGGCCATCGGTGACGAGCAGCGCCGCCAGGCCGCCCGCGACGCGGACTTCTGGGGCGCCTCCTGTGTGGCGCTCACCGACGAAACCCCCCACGCGGACGCTCTGCGAGCAACCCTGGAGCAGCTCTACGGCCCGCCCACCCGCATCGCCGACGCCTGGACGTGGCGGGTCTAGACCAGCCAAAACCCCGCCGATCTTGCACTTCCTGTCCGGACAAGACGCACCAGAAGGCGCATCACGGCATCCGGAAGTGCAAGATCGACGGGGTTGGCGTCTGTCTCTGGTCAGACGCGGGGCGCGCCGACCGGCTGGGAGGCCTCGACGAACTCCTCGCGCGGGTCGTGCAGCTGGCCCAGGGCGACCACCTCGCGCTTGAGGAAGAACGCCAACGACCAGTCCACCACCACGCGGACCTTCCGGTTGAACGACGGGATCCGGCTCATGTGGTACGTCCGGTGCATCACCCAGGCCGGCCAACCGGTCATCTTGATCCCGTACACCTGGGCCACGCCCTTGTGCAGGCCGAGGCTCGCCACACTGCCGACGTGCTTGTGCTTGTAGTTCACCGGCTCGCGACCCCGGATCACAGCCGCGATGTTGTCGGCCATCCGGGCGGCCTGGCGCACAGCGTGCTGAGCGCTCGGCGAGCAGAAGTTGCCCGGCTCCTTGGTCAGGTCCGGCACGGCGGCACAGTCCCCGGCGCTCCAGGCGCCCTCGAGCACCCGGTCACCGTCGACCACCTGGAGCGTGGGCAGGCAGGTGATCCGTCGACGGTCGTCGCGCGGGAAGTCGGTCGAGTCCAGCATCGGCGACGGCTTCACACCGGCGGTCCAGACGATCGTGTCGGAGCGGAAGCTGTCACCGTCGGAGAGCTTCACCACCCCGTCGACGCAGGACTCCAGGCGGGTGTCCAGCCGGATGTCCATGTTGCGCTTCATCAACTGCTGCACGGTGTACGCACCCATGTCCCGGTCGACCTCGGGCAGCACCCGCTGGGTGGCCTCGACCAGGACCCAGCGGACCTCGTCCTGCTTGAGCTCCGGGTAGTACCGCAGGGCGTCGCGAGCCATGTCCTCCATCTCGGCGAGCGCCTCGATGCCGGCGTACCCACCGCCGACGAAGGTGAAGGTCAGCGCCGAACGGCGGACGTCCGGATCCGGCGTGGCGGCCGCCACGTCGAGCCGATCCAGCACGTGGTTGCGCAGGTAGATCGCCTCGCCGATGGTCTTGAACCCGATGCCCTGTTCGTGCAGACCGGGGATCGGCAGGGTGCGGGAGACCGAACCCGGGGCCACGATCACGTGGTCGTAGGTGATCTCCCGGGCCGGGCCGCTGATCGGCTGGACGGTGGCCACCTTGCGGTCGTGCTCGATCCGCGTGACCGTGCCGGCCACCATCTTGCACCGGCGCAACTCCCGTCGCAGCGGCACCACGGAGTGCCGCGGGGAGATGTTGCCCGCCGCCGCCTCCGGCAGGAACGGCTGATAGGTCATGTGGGGTTGGGGGTCAACCACCATGACCTCAGCCTCACGGGAGCTGAGCTTCTTCGACAGGCGCAGCGCCGCGTACAGACCGACGTGCCCTGCACCAACCACAAGGATCCGCTTCGGATTCACGTTGTCTATCTTTCCCCGGCCGGCTCAGGTAATCCCGCTCGCGGCCCCCATCTGTGACGGAGCACAACCCATGTGACCTGCGTAACCCTCGGAACGCAGTGGTCACCGACGTCGCAGGAGCCAGCCCAGCAACACTGCCGTCCCCACCGCCATCAGCAGCCCCAGCACTGTCACCCACTGGTGTCCGGCACCCCCGCCCGTACCCGTCGCCTGCAATAACAGCACTCCGAGCACTGCGGAACCCAACAGCACGGCCGACGACCGCACCAACCACCGGGTGATCAATTCGGGGTCCACCATCGCGTCATAGGGCAGCAACGCGGCCAGCGCGCAGAGGGTGTGACCCAGGTAGAGCAGGGCCCCGACGGCGAGCAGCCGCCAGAGGGCGACCGGACGGCCGTACCCATCGGTGGCGAGCAACCAACCGCCCACCGTGACCAACGCCGTGAAGGTCGTCCAGACCTTGCGCGGCCCGAACGCGGGCAACAGGGCGGCCACCGCCAGGAAGAAGATCGACCGGCCGGAAAGCACCTCTGCGGGGAACGCCAGAGCGAACCCGGCAAACACGATGACGAAGATCCCCACCCGGACCAGCAGCGGGGCCACGCTGACGCGAGCGACGGCGTACTGCGCCGCCCGAACCCGCTCCACCAGAGCGCTCACCGCACCCGCCTTCCGTTCGCGACTGCGGGGCTCGCAAGCTCACTCCTCGCGCTCACCGCACCCGCCTTCCGTTCGCGACTACGGGGCTCGCAAGCTCACTCCTCGCGCTCACCGGCCACCCACCCTTGGGGCCGTCGCCAACCGGGCCACGTCCCGCAACACCTGGTCCAGGCTGCCGGCACCGGCCCAGCGCACGACCGGTACGCCATGCTCCCGGAGCTGCCCGATCATGGTCTCCCGGTCCAGGCGCCACAGCCGGTACGCCACCTCGGCCCAACCCCGGTCCTTCGGCGACGCCAGGTCGGTCGGCAAGGTGTCGACCGCCACCACGAACCGCCCACCGCGGGCCAACCGGGCGAGCATCTGCGCCGACCGTTCGTCAAGCAGCGGGGTGAGCACCACCACCAACGCGTCCGACGAGAGCAACTGTGGGCCGAAGACCTGGTCGTACGGTTCGTGTGCGGATGCGTGAACCCGGACGTCGAGCAACCACTCCAGGACGGTCAGGTACTGCCGCCGCCCGGCGGCCGGCCGGAGCCGGCGGGCGGCCGGCCCGTACTCCAGCAGCGAGACCCGGTCACCACGGTGCAGGTAGTGCTCGGCGATCGCGGCGGTGGCCCGGACTGTGGTGTCCAACACCGAGGCGGCACCGTCAGCCCCACCGGAGCGGCCCGCCTCGGCGAGCACGTCGAGCAGCACCACCACCTCCGCGTCCCGGTCGGAGAGAGTGGCGGCCACGTGCAGCTGCCGGGCCCGCAACGAGACCCGCCAGTCGACCCGGCGCAGCCGGTCACCGGGAGCGAAGACGCGTACGCCGGCTAGTTCGCCGCCCTCTCCAGGTCGGCGCGAGTGGTGCGCCCCGACCAGGCCGGCGGCGCGGGGCATCGCCTCGACCGCCTCGAACGGCTCGGTACGGGGGTACACCCGCACCCGTACCGGCTCGGTGATCACCGCGCGGGAGACCAGCAGACCCCCGGCCGTGGCGACCCGCGCACCGGCGGGGCCGACCGGGTGCCGGCCCCAGCGCAGGGCCTTGCCGGCCAGCTCCAGATCCACCGCCGCGCCACTCGGCACCGACGTCACGAACGGTCGGTCCGCGACGGATCGGCGCCTGCCGTCGCCTGGCACCGTCGCACCGGTTCCCGGGATGGCGCTCGGCTCCCCGTCGTCGGCGGCCTCGTCGCGGGCGAAGCCGGCCCGGTCGATCCGCAGCCACTGCGACACGCGGGTACGCGTCACCACCAGGTCGTAGTCGACAGTGTCCGGGTTGCCGACGCTCACCGCCGCAGCCACGTCACCGCCCTCGACCAGCGGCCCGCCGTCACCCTGGGTGATCCACACCTGTGGCAGCGCAGTGGGTCGTCGGCGCAGCGCGTACGCGGTGCCCAACGCGAACGGGGCGGCGAGCACGATGAGGTCCACCCGGCCCAGCAGCACCCCGGCCACCAGCAGCAGGCCGGCGAGCAGCACCGCGCGGCCGAGCGCCGGGGTGGGCGCCCAGCCGGCAGCCGGTTCCGCCTCGGTGGCCGTCGGCACTGTCGGTCCGGTCATCAGTGCCGGGGCCCGCCGGCGGCGTAGCTGGGCAGCGCGCCGCTGGCCGGGGCGGGAGTCGCCTCCAGCACCTCGCCCACCACGAACGCCGGGTCGACCCGGCGCAACCACATCTCCGGACGCAGGGTGATCCGGTGGGCCAGGGCGGGGGCCGCCACCGACTTGACGTCCTCCGGCACCACGTAGTCCCGTCCGCCGAACACCGCGCGGACCCGGGCCAGCAGCAGCAGCGCCAGCGAACCGCGAGGGGAGGCGCCGACCAGCACCGACGGGTGCTCCCGGGTGGCAGCGGTGAGCGACACGATGTAGCGGCCGATGGAGTCCTCCACGACCACGTCCTCCAGTGCGGCCTGCATGGCCCGCAGCGTCGCCGCGTCGACCACCGCCTTGATGTCCGCCTCCTCCCGGCGACGGCTCATCCGACGGCGCAGCACCTCCCACTCCTCTTCGTGCTGCGGGTAACCGAACGAGACCCGCAGCAGGAACCGGTCCAGCTGCGCCTCCGGCAGCGGGTAGGTGCCCTCGTACTCGATGGGGTTGGCGGTGGCCAGCACGTGGAACGGCTCGTCGAGCTTGTAGGTCACACCCTCGACCGACACCTGCTTCTCCTGCATCGCCTCCAGCAGCGCGGACTGCGTCTTCGGCGGCGTCCGGTTGATCTCGTCAGCGAGGAGCAGGTTGGTGAAGACCGGGCCGGCCCGGAAGGTGAAGTCACCGTTGCGCTGGTCGTACAGGAAGGAGCCGGTGACGTCGGCGGGGAGCAGGTCGGGAGTGAACTGCAACCGACGGAAATCCAACCCGAGGGCCTGGGCGAACGAACGGGCGGTGAGTGTCTTACCGAGCCCTGGCAGGTCCTCCAGGAGCACGTGCCCGCCCGCGAGGATGCCGGCGAGGACCAACTCCAACGCGTCCCGCTTGCCGACCACCACGGTGCCGACCGCGTCCAGGACCGCCCGAGCCAGGTGCCCGACCTCGGCGGGGGCAATGCTCCGGTCCACGTCGTTCATCAGATGCTCTCCAGTTCGGCGACGATCACCGCGAGATCGCGCGGCGACGGGGTGCGGCGAGGCGGGGTCTCCAGGAACGTCCACAGGCGGTCACCCAGCAGGACGCGGGCGCGGGCGGGATCCGACTCACGGGTGACGCCGTGTTTCAGCCGCATCCGCTCGTCGGCCAGTTCACCGATCCGAGGCAGGACCACCTCGGTGAAACGTTCGGTTCGGTTCGAGGACCAGTCCAGGGGCCGTTCCCACTGGTTGATGGCGCCACGCAGCGCGTCCCGGGCGTCCCAGTTGTAGCTGCCGTCCTCCTCGCCCGCGCCGGCCCGGCGAGCCGGCGGCGGCGGAGGTGGCGGCGCGAGCAGGGCGGTGACCCGGCGGACCGCCAGCACGGCGAGCACCCCGGCGATCAGTACGGGAAGCGAGACCTGGAGGCCCACCGCGCGGAAGCCGACCAGCAGGACCGCGACCAACGCGGCGGCCCACGCCAGCGAGCGCAGCACCGGACGCCAACGGGACGGGCGCGCCTGCGGACCCGCCGGCGCGGCCTCCTCCTCGAACGCGAGCAGATCGTCGATGCTGGTGCTGCTCATGAGGTCACCGCCGCGGTGAGCTCTCCGCGCAGCCGACCGAGCGCGGCGCGGGCCTGGTCCCGGGTGCGTTCGCCGACCGGGTGGGTGGCGTAGCGGGCCTCCCGGTAGACGTGCGCGAACTCGGCCAGCACATCGGTGCTGGCGATGGCCGGCACGCCCGCCGACGGGTCACCCTGCAACAGTCGGCTGACCAGGTCGGTGGGGGTGTCCCCCGCGAGCCTCGGCACACCGGCCGCAGCGGCGGTCTCCTCCAGGCGCACCCAGCAGGCGATCACCGCCACCCGGGGGTCGGTGTCCCGGTCGTCGAGCTCCACCAGGCCGGCGTCGAGGGCGGCGACCACCTCGCGGGCGGTGCCCTCGGCGGTACGGCGGGCCCGCTGCGCGGGTAGTGCCCGGGTGGTGCGGCGCAGCGCTCCCCGGATCAGGACCCAGCTGAGGTAGCCGAGCGCGGCGAGGATGGCCAGACCGAGCAGGACCACAGCCACGGTGCCGACCCACTGCGGGATGTGCGCCTGGGTGGCCTCGCCGGCGTCGCGGGGCTCGATCGGAATGGACGGCGACGGCTCGACGGTCGGGTACTCGGGAACCCACGGCACGTTGTCCGCGGCCGGCGGGATGCGACTGGCCCCGATCGACGAGTGGGCGGACGCCAGCGCGGCACCGGCGAGCAGGGCCGCGACCGCGCCGACCGGCCACCACCGGCGCAGTAGGCCGAGCACCGGCCGCAGCACACCCGGCTCGGCGGACGGTACCGGTGTGGGCGGGCGTGTTCCGTCTGTCATCGCCACCACCCCACGCGTCGCCTCAGTCCACTCCGGCCAGCTGTTTGGCCTGGCCGAAGACATCGTCCAACATCTCTGGTGTCAACCGCCCGGTGAAGGTGTTCTGCTGACTGACGTGGTAGCAGCCGAGCAAGTCCGGGGCGTTCGTGCCGGACCAGTGTGCCCCATGACCGAACGCCGGTCGCGGGCTGGGCGGGCGCTGCCCGTACACCGCACGGAGCACCGGCCACCACGCGGCCCAGGCGAACGCGCCCAGCGCGACCACGACCCGCAGCGTGGGCCGGATCATCGTGACCTCGCGGTGCAGCCAGGGTGCGCAGGTGTCCCGTTCCAGCGGGGTCGGCTTGTTGTCCGGAGGCGCACACCGGACGGCCGAGAAGATCCGCAGGTCGCGCACCGTGAGCCCGTCGTCGGCGGCGACGCTGGTCGGCTGGTTGGCCAGCCCGGCCCGGTGCAGCGCGGCGAACAGCACGTCACCCGAGCGGTCACCGGTGAAGATCCGGCCGGTGCGGTTGCCACCGTGCGCGGCGGGCGCCAACCCGAGGATGGCGATCCGGGCGTCACCGGTGCCGAAGCCTGGCACCGGTCGACCCCAGTACTCCTGGTCGCGGAAGGCGGCCCGGCGGGTGCGGGCGACCTCCTCCCGCCACTGCACCAGCCGCGGGCAGGCGAAGCAGTCGCTCACCGCCGCGTCGAGGTCAGCCAGGTCGGTCGCCCGCGCTGCGC
>NZ_JBEZEH010000241.1:0-9802 GCF_040648775.1 Micromonospora sp. NPDC049089 | reverse complement strand
CTCCAAACCGCCATCCACCCACGCTTCTTCCCACACCGGGTCGCGGTGCCCGTACTGCGCCACGGGCCCGGGCCCCCCCCCGCGACGGTGGTGCTGCGATCTGTCAGGCGGGCAGGCTCGCCGCGCCGGGCGGCAGGAACCGCTGGCCGGTGACCCGCTCGGAGGTGCCGGTCCGGTCCAGGTGCGGCGTGACACCGCCCAGGTGGAACGGCCAGCCGGCGCCCAGGATCATGCACAGGTCGATGTCCTGCGCCTCGGCGACCACGCCCTCGTCCAGCATCAGCCGGATCTCCTGCGCGAGCGCGTCGAGGGCGTTCTGGCGTACCTGCTCGGCGGTCAACGGCTGATCACCCACCACGAGCAGCTTGGCCACCTCCTCGTTGACCTCGTCGTCGACCACGATCGGCTGACCGGAGTCGGCGATCCGCTTGAGGTTCTCGCTGACCCCGAACCGGTCCGGGTACGCGGCGTGCAGGGTGCCGCCCACGTGGTACGCGACGGCCGGCCCGACCAACTGGAGCAGAGCGAGCGGACGCATCGGCAGGCCCAGCGGGTCCAGTGCGCTGTTCGCCACGTCCAGCGGGGTGCCAGCGTCGACGGCGGCGAAGACGGTGCCCAGGAAGCGGGTGAGCAGCCGGTTCACCACGAACGCCGGAGCGTCCTTGACCAGCACGCTCGACTTCTTGAGTTGCTTACCCACGGCGAACGCGGTGGCCAGGGTGACGTCGTCGGTGCGCTCGCCCCGGACGATCTCCAGCAGCGGCAGCACCGCCACCGGGTTGAAGAAGTGGAAGCCGACCACCCGCTCCGGATGCTCCAACTCGGCGGCCATCTCGGTGATCGACAGCGAGCTGGTGTTGGTGGCGAGCACCGCCTCCGGAGAGACGACCTTCTCCAACTCGGCCCAGACCTGCTTCTTGACGCCCAGGTCCTCGAAGACGGCCTCAATGACGAAGTCGGCGTCGGCGAACGCGCTCTTGTCGACAGTGCCGCTGACCAGACCGTACAGCTTGGCGGCGGTGCCCTTGTCCATCCGGCCCTTGGTGACGGCCTTCTCGATCTGGGTGTGCACGTAACCGACGCCCTTGTCCACCCGGGACTGGTCGAGGTCGGTCATCACCACAGGCACCTGGAGGCGGCGGGCGAACAGCAGCGCCAGCTGGCTGGCCATCAGACCCGCGCCGACGATGCCGACCTTGGTGATCGTGCGAGCCAGGCCCTTGTCCGGTGCGCCGGCCGGGCGCTTGGCCCGCCGCTGCACCAGGTCGAACGCGTACAGGCCGCTGCGCAGCTCCTCGGAGAAGACCAGGTCCGCGAGGGCCTCGTCCTCGGCGGCGGTGCCGGCGGCGAAGTCGCCGTCCTTCGCCGTCTCCAGCAGGTCGAGCGCCTTGTACGCGGCCGGGACCGCGCCGTGCAGCCGCTGGTTCAGCGTCTCCCGGGCGAAGTAGAGCACGCCCGCCCACATGTCCTTGTCGACCTCGGGTCGGGTCACTGTGACCTGACCCCGGACCACGCCGGCAGCCCACTCCAGGGACCGCTCCAGGAAGTCCGCCGGCTCCAACAGGACGTCCGCGATGCCCAGCTCGGCGGCCTGCTTGGGCTTGAGCATCTTGTTCTGCATCAGCGGGTTCTGGATGATCACCTGGGTCGCGGCGGGGATGCCGATCAGGTTCGGCAGCAGCTGGGTGCCGCCCCAGCCCGGCACCAGACCGAGGGACACCTCGGGCAGCGCGAGGGCCGCCGCGCCTCCGGAGAGCGTCCGGTAGTGGCAGTGCAGCGCCAGCTCCAGGCCACCGCCCATCGCCGCGCCGTTGACGAACGCGAAGGTGGGAACGGTGCTGTCCTTGAGCCGGGCGAAGACCCGGTGGCCGAGCCGGCCGATCTCCAGCGCCTGCGCGCGGTCGGCGAGCTGCGGCAGGCCGACGATGTCCGCGCCCACGCAGAAGATGTACGGCTTGCCGGTGACCGCGATGAACGCCGGGTCGGCGGCGAGCGCGGCGGTGATCGCCTCGTCCAGGCTGGCCAACCCACCCGGGCCGAAGGTGTTCGGCTTGGTGTGGTCGAAGCCGTTGTCCAGCGTGATCAGGGCGGCGGGCCGGTCCAGCCCCGGCACGTTCACCTGGCGCAGCAGCGCCTTGGTGACGACCTCGTTCGGTGCGGCGAGCGCGCTCACTTGTTGCCCTCCGTCCAGTGCGGGTTCTCCCAGATGACCGTGCCGCCCATGCCGATGCCGATGCACATCGCCGTGAGGCCGTAGCGGACCTCCGGGTGCTCGGCGAACTGGCGGGCCAGCTGCGTCATCAGCCGTACGCCGGAGGACGCGAGGGGGTGACCGATGGCGATCGCACCGCCCCACGGGTTGACCCGCGCGTCGTCGTCGGCGATGCCGAAGTGGTCGAGGAAGGCGAGCACCTGCACGGCGAAGGCCTCGTTCAGCTCGAACAGGCCGATGTCGTCGATGCTGAGCCCGGCGAGGCGCAGCGCCTTCTCCGTCGACGGGATCGGGCCGACGCCCATCACCTCCGGCTCGACACCGACGAAGCCGAACGACACCAGCCGCATGGCGACCGGCAGACCCAGCTCGCGGGCGGTGGCCTCGTCGGCCAGCAGACTCGCGGTGGCGCCGTCGTTCAGGCCGGCCGCGTTGCCCGCGGTGACCTTGCCGTGCGGGCGGAACGGGGTCTTCAGGGTGGCCAACTTCTCCAGCGAGGTGTCCCGCGGGGCCTCGTCCACGGTGGCCAGGCCCCAGCCGCCCTCCGCGTCGCGGATCGACATCGGCACCAGGTCGTCCTGGAGCTTGCCGTTGGCGTACGCCTTGGCGGTCTTCTGCTGCGAGGCGAGCGCGAACGCGTCGGTGCGTGCCTTGGTGATGTGGGGGACCAGGTCGTGCAGGTTCTCCGCGGTGGAGCCCATCACCAGCGCGGACGCATCGACCAGCTTCTCCGCGATGATGCGCGGGTTGGGGTCGACGCCCTCACCCATCGGGTGGCGGCCCATGTGCTCGACCCCACCGGCGATGGCGATGTCGTACGCGCCCATGGCGATGCCGCTGGCCACGGTGGTGACCGCTGTCATCGCCCCCGCGCACATCCGGTCGATGGCGAAGCCGGGAACGGTCTTGGGCAGCCCGGCCAGCAGGGCGGCGGTGCGGCCGATGGTGAGGCCCTGGTCGCCGATCTGGGTGGTGGCCGCGATGGCGACCTCCTCGACCCGCTCCGGGGGCAGCTGCGGGTTACGACGCAGCAGTTCCCGGATGCAGCGGATCACCAGGTCGTCGGCGCGGGTGTTGGCGTACATGCCACCCGCCTTGCCGAACGGGGTACGGACGCCGTCGACGAAGACGACGTCGCGAACTTCACGGGGCACTTGAGCCTCCTAGCCGAGGGGCACGTTGCCCCGAATGCTACTCGTCAGTAACCAACCCCGTCCCCCACCCCCCGCTGTGGTCCACCCCACACCGGCGCGCGCCAACGCCCCGTTGATCATGAAGTTGTTGCCATCGGCATCGGCGTGTCCTGGCAATAACTTCATGATCAACGGGCGGGCGGGCGGGCGGGCGGGGGGGCGGGGCGGCAGGTCGGGGTGGGGGGTTAGGGGATTGGGGTTTTTGGGGCCAGGGCTTCGGTCAGGTCGGGGACGAGGAGGCCGATCTGCCACTCGCGGGCGTTGAGGCCGCGCAGGGTCTCCGCCACCGACTCCTCGGTGATCTCCTCCGGCGGGGTCCAGGCCAGCCGGCGGACCGAATCCGGAGTGATCAGGTTTTCCGGCGGCAGGTTGTGCTCGCCGGCGATGCGGATCACGACCTCCCGGCAGCGGGCCAGCCGACCGGCCGCCACCGGGTCCCGCTCGGCCCACCGGTGCGGTGGGGGCGGGCCCTCCACGGCCGGCGAGACCGGCAGGGAATCCTCCGGTAGTTGCCGGGCGTCGTCGAGCGCGGCGAGCCAGGTGCGGGCCAGCCGACGGACCGACCGACCGCCGAAGCCGGGCAGGGTCAGCAGGGTCTTCTCGTCCTTCGGGTCCAGCTCGGCCGCGGCGATGATGGCCGAGTCGGGCAGCACCCGACCGGGAGCGGCGTCGCGCCGGGACGCGATCTGGTCCCGCGCGTACCACATCGAGCGGACCCGGGCCTGCGCCCGCGCCCCCCGCAGCCGGTGGATGCCCGAGGTGCGCCGCCACGGCTCCGCCCGAACCCGGGGCGGACGTGCCCCGGTGCGGACCAGCGCGGCGAACTCCTCCGCGGCCCAGGCCGACTTGCCCTGCCGGGTCAACTCGGCGTCCAGCGCGTCGCGCAGGTCGGTGAGCAGCTCCACGTCGAGGGCGGCGTACGTCAACCATGACTCGGGCAGCGGTCGACTCGACCAGTCGGCCGCCGAGTGGTGCTTCTCCAGGGTGAACCCGAGCAGCTGCTCGGTGAGCGCGGCCAGCCCGACGCGTTCGAACCCGGCCAGCCGAGCCGCCAGCTCGGTGTCGAACAGTCGGCGTGGACGCAACCCCACCTCGGCCAGGCAGGGCAGATCCTGGCTGGCCGCGTGGAGGACCCACTCGGCCTCACCGATCACCGCGTCCAGCGCGCTGAGGTCGGGCAGTGGCAGCGGGTCGATCAGCGCCGTGCCCGCACCGGCCCGGCGAAGTTGAACGAGGTAGGCCCGTTGGCTGTAGCGGTAGCCGGAAGCCCGTTCGGCGTCCAGCGCGACCGGGCCGGTGCCCGCCGCGAAGCGGGCCACGACCTCGGCAAGCTCGGCCGGGGCGGCCACCGGATCGGGGGTGCCGTCACGCGGGGCGATCAGCGGAACGGGCCCACCGTCGGCCGGGTCAGCCCCCTCGCCCGCCGGCTGCGGCTGGGCCGACGGCGGGTGCTGGGGTGCGTTTCCCGGAAGTGCTTCGGTGGGCCGACGGCGCAGGGGTGGTTCGTCGGTCACCTGCCAACCCTAGTGCGCGCGGAGATCCGGCGGGTGCAGCCGGTCCGGCGTGTGTCGATCAGGTGTCCGCAAGATGTCCTCCCGAGGGCCGAACGTCAGGCTGCGCCAGCCGGGCGGCGGTCGGCGAGGGCGGTGACGCCCGGTGGGGGGAGACCGGCGGTGGAGGCGAGCAGGGCGCACCAGCCGAGCAGGTGCGGGGTCAGGTCGTCGTCGACCGGCGTCCAGGACGCGCGAATCTCGATGTCACCGATGGTCGGTGGCCCGGCGAGATCGCCGAACCGGGTCGACATGGTCTGCGTCACCGTTCCGCCGATCGCCCGGTGGCCGGCGTCCTGGGCGTCCAACGCGTCGGTCAGCCACGTCCAGCCGACCCCGGGCAGCAGCGGGTCGGCGGCCAGATCGACCTCCAACTCGGCTGTCACGTAGGTGACCAGCCGCAGGGTGCCCTGCCACGCCTCGTGCCCGACCGGGTTGTGCAGCAGGATCAGCCGACCGGTCGCCACCTCGTCGTCGTCGCGCAGCACTGTCGCGGCGAGCGCAAACGCGTACGGGGCCAACCGCTGGGGAGCGCCGACCTCCTCCAGGGTGATCTCCGGCCGGGGGGCGGCCGACCGCAGCCCGGCGACCGCGCGGGCGAACGTCTCCGGGAGCGCGATCGGGGGGGCCATGTCGGCAGCCTATGCCGCCGTCCGTCGCCCGCTTCGACGGCGCGCCGACGCTCGTGAAGGGCACCGGGCGTAAGGAACGGTGCCCTTCCTCTCACCCCCACCCGGTTTCCGGTGGTGGGCGTGGCACGATTGCGGCGATGACCACGGACACCACGGGCACTGTCGCCCGAGACGGAGAATCCCGCCCCGGCGGACCAGCCGACTCGCCCTTCATTCGGGCCTGCCGACGTCGGCCCGTCCCGCACACCCCGGTCTGGTTCATGCGCCAGGCCGGCCGCTCCCTCCCGGAGTACCGGGAGATCCGGGCGAGCGTGCCGATGCTGGAGTCCTGCCGGCGCCCGGAGCTGGTCACCGAGATCACCCTCCAGCCGGTGCGCCGACACGGCGTGGACGCGGCGATCCTGTTCAGCGACATCGTGGTGCCCGTCGCCGCCGCCGGGATCGACCTGGACATCGTGCCGGGCACCGGCCCGGTGGTCGCCGAGCCGATCCGCACCGCCGCCGACGTGGAGCGCATCCGCCGGATCACCCGCGACGACGTCTCGTACGTCGACGAGGCCGTCCGGCAGTTGGTGGTCGAGCTCGGCGACACCCCGCTGATCGGTTTCGCCGGTGCGCCGTTCACGCTGGCCAGCTATCTGGTCGAGGGCGGACCGTCGCGCACCCACGCGAAGACCAAGGCCCTGATGTACGGCGACCCGGAGCTGTGGCACGCGCTGTGCGCCCGGCTGGCCGAGGTGACGCTTGCCTTCCTGCGGGTGCAGATCGAGGCCGGCGTCTCCGCCGTGCAGCTGTTCGACTCGTGGGCCGGCGCGCTCTCCGAGGCCGACTACCGCCGTTTCGTGCTGCCGCACTCGACCACCGTGCTGAGCGGGCTGGCTGACGCCGGGGTGCCCCGGATCCACTTCGGGGTGGGCACCGCCGAGCTGCTCGGCGCGATGGGCGAGGCCGGGGCCGACGTGGTCGGCGTCGACTGGCGTACGCCCCTGGACGTGGCCACCGGCCGGATCGGCGCGGACAAGGCGGTGCAGGGCAACCTGGACCCGTGCGTGCTGCTCGCGCCGTGGCCGGTGGTGGAGGCCGAGGTGCGCCGCATCCTGGAGCAGGGCCGGGCGGCCCCCGGGCACGTGTTCAACCTCGGCCACGGGGTCATGCCGGAAACCGACCCGGAGGTGCTGACCCGGGTGGTCGCGCTGGTGCACGAGCTGTCCAGCCGCCGAGCCGACCAGGGCTGACCGGAATGCGGCGGCCCTGGCGGGTGGCGGTGGTCGGCGGCGGGATCGCCGGGCTGGCCGCCGCGGTCCGCCTGCGCGACCGCGCACCCGCCGGCACCGAGATCACTGTGTACGAGCAGTCCGGCGCGCTGGGCGGGAAGCTGCGCACCGGGGAGCTGGCCGGTCAGCCGGTGGAGTTCGGCGCGGAGTCGTTCCTGATGCGCGACCCGACCGGCGCCGAGAGCGCGGCGGTGGCCCTCGCCCGCCGGCTCGGGCTGGCCGAGAAGATCGTGCACCCCACTGTGGGGCAGGCCGCGCTGGTCATCGACGGAGGGCTGCGCCCCATCCCGGGCGGCACCCTGGTGGGCGTACCCGGGGATCTGGATCGGGTGGCCACTGTCGCCCGCCCGGCCGCGGACGCCGACACCGACGGCGGGCGGCCGCTTGTCGGGCCGGACGCTGACGTTTCGGTGGGCGCGCTGGTCCGGTCCCGTTTCGGCGACGAGGTGGTCGACCGGCTGGTCGACCCGATGCTGGGCGGCGTGTACGCGGGCCGTGCCGACGATCTTTCCCTGGTCACGACGATGCCGGCGCTGGCCCGCACGGCCCGGGTGGAGCACACCCTGGTCGGTGCGGTCCGGGCCGCGCAGGCCGCCGCGCCGCGCGCGCCCGGTGCCCCGGTCTTCGGCACCCTCGCCGGTGGGCTCAGCACCCTGGTCGAGGCCGCCGTGACGGCCAGCGGCGCGACGGTACGGCGGGACGCCGCCGTGCGCGAGCTGACAGCGACCGACACGGGTTGGCGGCTCACCGTCGGCCCGACCCGCGACAGTGAGCTGGTCGACGTGGACGCCGTGGTGCTGGCCGTGCCGGCGCGACCGGCGGCGCGGCTGCTCGCCGGCCCCGCGCCGGCGGTGGCGGCGGGCGTCGGTGCGCTGGACTACGCGAGCGTCGCGCTGGTCACCATGGCGTTGCCGCAGCCGCGACTACCCGAGCTGTCCGGCTTCCTGGTGCCGAGCACCGAGGGCCTGCTGATCAAGGCGGCGACCTTCTTCACCACCAAGTGGGGGCACCTGCGCCAGCCGGACGGGTTGGCACTGGTACGCGCCTCGGTGGGCCGGTACGGCGAGGAGGCGCACCTGCAGCGCCCCGACGCGGACCTGGCGGCGACCGTGCACCGGGAGTTGTCGGCGGTGCTCGGCACCTCGCTGCCCGCCCCGGTCGACGGGCACGTGCAGCGGTGGGGCGGTGCGTTGCCGCAGTACGCGCCGGGGCACGCCGACCGGCTCGGCGCCGCGCGGACGGCGCTGCGGGCCGCGCACCCCACACTGGTCCTCGCCGGCGCCGGCTACGACGGCGTCGGCATCCCGGTCTGCGTCCGCTCCGGCGAGACGGCGGCCGAAGAGATCATCACAGCACTGGGAGGATCGGCGAGATGACCGAGCAGACCAACGCGGCCCGGTTGCGGGAGCTGAACGACAGCATCCGCTACACCATGTGGTCGGTGTTCCGGGCCAGCTCCCCGCTGCCGTCGCTGCGGGACAACGTCACCGGCGAGGTGGTGTCCCTCTTCGACGAGCTGGCCGGTAAGGACGTGGTGGTCCGGGGCGTGTACGACGTCTCCGGGCTGCGCGCCGACGCGGACGTGATGATCTGGTGGCACTCCGCGTCCCCCGACGCGCTCCAGGACGCCTACCTGCGGTTCCGTCGCACCACGCTGGGCCGGGCGCTGACCCCGGTGTGGTCGCAGATGGCGCTGCACCGGCCGGCGGAGTTCAACAAGAGCCACATTCCGGCGTTCCTGGCCGGTGAGGAGGCTCGCCCCTACATCTGCGTGTACCCGTTCGTCCGCTCCTACGAGTGGTACCTGCTGCCCGACGCCGAGCGGCGCGAGATGCTGGCCGAGCACGGCAAGATGGCCCGCGGCTACCCGGACGTGCGGGCCAACACCGTCGCCTCGTTCGCGCTCGGCGACTACGAGTGGATGCTCGCCTTCGAGGCCGACGAACTCCACCGGATCGTCGACCTCATGCGGGACCTACGCGCCTCCGGCGCCCGCCGGCACGTCCGCGAAGAGGTCCCGTTCTACACCGGCCGCCGCCGCTCAGTAGCCGAAATCGTCAACTGCCTGGTCTGACGCCCCTCGCGCCCGCGCCCCCTCGCCCCCGCGATCTTGCACTTTCTGCTCCGGCGAAAGGGGCGTAAGCCGCGATCTGGCAACCGAAAGTGCAAGATCGGCGCACCGGCTGCCCCGACCTGGTCGATCATGGAGTTGTGGTGCCGGTTTTGGGAACCCACGGGTCCTTTGTCGACCACCACAACTCCTTGATCGACGAGGGGCAGGTGGATCGGCGAGGGGCACGGGGCTGGCTCGGCGGCATGGAGGGTTACGGGTCGTCTCGCTCAGCGTGACGGGGTGAGGTGTGGTGGTTGGAGGGGGCGGAGCATGATCTGTTCTCGGCGTACGCCGTCGGGCATCAGGTCGCCTGGCTCGTCGGTCAGGCGGAAGCCAGCGCGGTGGTAGAGGGCCTTCGCGCGCGCGTTGTCCGTCCTGACGGAGAGCCGTAGCAGCTCGGCGCCGCGCTCCTGGGCCCAGCGCGCCACCTCGTCCACCAGGCGGTCGCCGACACCGCTGCCGCGAGCGTCGGGGTGCACCCACATCGAGATCAGGTCCACCATGAGCGGGTCCGTCGTGGGTACGCCGCTCGACATCCCAACCGGACGCCGGTCCAGGACGGCCACCAGGTTGAGTGAGCCGGGGATGTTCAGCCGGTCGCGCCAGCGCTGTTCGCGGTCGCCGTCGCCCTGCCAGTCGGCGAGCCGTGAGCCGAACGCTTCCGGTGCCTCGGCGAGGGCGGCCAGCCGCAGCTCCCGCCAGGTGGGCCAGTCGTCGGGGGTGAGCACCAAGATGTCGATCATGCGGCGATGGTGCCCGGACGGATCGCCGGGCACCACCGCCATTACGCCGGGCGGGCGCCCCCCCCCCCCCCGGGGGGGGGCCCGG
>NZ_JBEZEH010000240.1:0-9950 GCF_040648775.1 Micromonospora sp. NPDC049089 | reverse complement strand
GCCCCACAGTGACCGACGGGGCTCTGCGCGCCCGGGCGGTCGCGGCCTGCCTCTCCCCCGACCTGCCGATCCGGATCGGCAGCGGTGGCGGCGGCTACAACGCGTTCCTCGACCGGCAGGGCCTGCTGGCGGCGACGGATCTGGTGCTGGGCACCGTCCTCTTGCTCCTGCTGCTCGAAGCGTGTCGACGTGCCACCGGTTGGATCCTGCCGGCGGTCTGCCTGCTGTTCCTCGGCTACGGCTACTACGGCGGGTTGTTGCCGCAGTCCTGGCCGGTCGCGCACGCCGGGCTCGACTTCAGTCAGCTGGTCGACGCGTTCTACAACTCCGACAGCGGCTTCTACGGCACGCCGCTCGACGTGGCCGCCTCGTACATCGTGCTGTTCACCATCTACGGCGCGGTGCTGGAGTTGTCCGGGGCCGGGCGGTTCTTCGTCGACTTGTCGGCCGCGGCGTTCCGACGTTCCCGGACCGCCGCCGGGCGGACGGCGGTGGCCTCGGGTTTCCTGCTCGGCACCGTCTCCGGCTCCGGCGCGGCGACGACGGTGAGCATCGGCGCGGTCACCTGGCCGCTGCTGCGCCGCGCCGGCTACCCACCGGAGCGGGCCGGCGGCATGCTGGCCGCGGCCGGGGTGGGCGCGATCCTCTCCCCGCCAACCCTGGGTGCGGCGGCGTTCATCATCGCCGAGTACCTGGGCGTCTCGTACCTCCAGGTGCTGGGCTGGGCAACGGTACCGACGGTGCTCTACTACCTCGGCATCCTGCTCGCCGTGGAGATCGACGCCCGCCGCTCCGGCGTACGCCCGGTGGTGATCGACGTCGGCTCGCCCTGGCGGCTGCTGGCCCGGTTCGGCTACCACTTCGCCTCACTGATCGCCATCATCGTGTTCCTCGCCATCGGTGTGTCCGCGACAAGGGCCGTCGTGTTCGCCATCGTCCTCGCCGTCGTGCTCTCCTATCTGGACCGGGCGCACCGACTCACCCCGGGCCGGCTGGTGACCGCGCTCGTCACCGGCGTACGCGGCGTCCTCGCCGTCACCGCGGTCTGCGCCGCCGCTGGCATCATCACGGCGACCACCACGAAGACCGGCCTCGGGCCGCAGGCGGCGGCGCTGCTGATCGGCGGGGCGCAGGCGGCCACGTCGGACCCGACCCTGGTGCTGGTGCTCACCGCGCTGCTCGCCGCCGTCGCGCTCAGCCTGCTGGGCCTGGCCGTGCCGGTCACCGCGTCGTTCGTGATCGGTTGGGTGATCGTCGGTCCGGCCCTGCTCGACCTGGGCGTCACCGCGCCGGCGGCGGCGATGTTCGTCTTCTACTTCGCGGTGCTGTCCGAGGTGTCCCCACCGACCGCGCTCGCCGCGGTGGCCGCCGCCGCGGTCACCGGCGGCCGGCTGGTGCCGACCATGTGGCAGACCCTGCGGTACGCGCTGCCGGCCTACCTGACCCCGATCGCGTTCGTCATCACGCCGGCCGGGCTCGGCCTGCTCGGCATCGGTGGCGTCCAGCGGATCGCCTTCGCCGCCGGCGTCACAGCGCTCAGCGTGGCGGTGCTCGCCGTCGCCGCCGGTGGCTGGCTGCCCGGTGTGGGCCCGGCCGGCGTACCGGAGCGGGTGCTGGGCGCTCTCGCCGGCGTCACATTGCTCTGGCTCGAACCCGTGCCGGTCACTGTCGGCGCAACGCTGGCCGCCGTGGCGGCGGCGGGCGTGTTCGTCCGACGCGGCGCCGCCGGCCGACCACTGTCCGATCCTTTGAAGGAGAAACTGTGAGACGAATCGACGTACGGCTCGCGGCGGGCCTCAGCGTGCTCGCCCTCGTCGCGGGTTGCGGAGGTCAGCAGGGCGGCGCGGCCACTGACGACACGGCCAGCGAGGTCACCTGCGAGGTGACCAAGGAGACCCGCGTCGGCATCGCCACCGGCAACGCGACAGGCGTCTACTACGTGGTCGGCAACGCCCTGGCCGGGCAGTTGTCCGAGGCGACCGGCGGCAAGCTCACCGGCACCGCCGCCGAGACCGGCGCCTCGGTGCAGAACGTCGAGCAACTGGTCGCCGGCCAGTACGACGTGGCGTTCTCGCTGTTCGACACGGCGGTCAACGCGGTGGAGGGCAAGGGCACCTTCACCGCGCCGCAGCCGGTGCAGGCGCTGACCCGCATCTACGACAACTACACGCAGGTGGTGGTCCGCAACGACGCCGGGATCACCTCGGTGGCCGACATGCGCGGCAAGCGGATCTCCACCGGCTCACCGAAGTCCGGCACCGAGGTGATCGCGAACCGGCTGTTGCAGGCCGCCGGTCTCGACCCGGCCAAGGACATCCGGGCGCAGCGACTGGACCTCACCAAGACTGTCGAGGGGATCAAGGACGGCAGCGTCGACGGCTTCTTCTGGTCCGGTGGTCTGCCCACCGGTGGCCTGACCGACCTGTTCACCACGGCCGGCGACGCGGTGAAGTTCGTCGACATCTCGCCGTTGCTGCCGAAGATGACCGTGCTGAGCCCCGGCTACCAGGAGGGCACGATCGGCCGGGACGCGTACAAGACGGCGAGCGACACCCCGACCATCGTCGTGCCCAACGTGCTGCTGGTCCGCAAGGACCTGGACGCCAACGTGGCCTGCGCGATCACCCGGACGGTGTTCGACAAGCGCGACGCTCTGGCCCAGGCCAACCCGGCGGCCAAGGGGATCACGCTGGAAAAGGCCCGCCGGACCCTGCCGGTGCCACTGCACCGCGGCGCCGAAAAGGCGCTGAACGACCTCGGCGCGAACTGACCCGACCGGTCAGCCGTCGGCCGGCGCGGTGGCGGCGCGGGCCACACCGACCAGCCGGTCGGTGTCGGCGAGCACTGCCTCGTCATCGGTCGGAGTGCCGGGGTCGAGTCGGACCGTCCAGGTCAGACCGTCGACCCCGGCCACGCGTCGGGCCGCGACCCGCGCCGCGCCGCCGGGCACCGGCTGGTGCTCGGTGTACGCGACCGAACGGGTCACCCGGGCCCGCACCTGGTGCGGCAGCTCCCCCGGGTCGAGCAGCAGGTACGTCTCGGCCGGACCGTCGGCGACCACGGTGTAGCCGTCGCGCTCGACGACGGGCTCGGCGGGGGTGACTGTCAACTGCCGGCCGGACCAGACCGCCTTGAGGATGGTGTGCCAACCGAGCCGGTGCCCTCGACCGGGCAGCCACAACCCGAGGTTCGTGGCGACCACCACCCCGTCGCCCTCGCCGTTGCCGGCGGCGGCCCAGGCCACCACCCGCTCGTCGGCGGTCAGCGGCGGCCGGTCGGCCGGCGGCAGCTTCGGCTTGCGGCTGAACAGTCCCATCTAGAGGCCTCCCGCAGCCTGCTCGCGCAACGCCCGGGCGTGCTGCTCCAGGGACAGCAGCTCACCGAAGGCGGCGAAGTACTCGTCCTTGTTGTTGACCGGGTTGATCCGCTGGATGCGTGACTTGAGGTCCCGGACCCGGGCGGTCACCGACCCGAACTGCACCCGGGCCATGGTGATCGACACGTAGCGCGGGTCCGGTTCGCCGTCGATCCGCAGTGGTTCGACGGCCAGCTCACCGACCAGCGCCGCTGCCGCCAGGTCCTCGCAGGCGTCGCGGACCGACTCGATCCAGACCGCGCCGCCGGTCGCCGACACGGCACCACCGGCCGCCGCGATGGCCGTACGCACCGCGACGTGCACCGGGTGGCGGTATTCGGTGGCCTCGATCGTGTCGAACATCGGCCCGGCCAGGACCGGTTGCTGGAGGGCGAGTTTGAGCGCCTCCCGCTCGACCATCGACTGCGGGCTGTCCACCGCCGGTTCGGGGCGGGCGGAGGTCGGCCGGGCGGCGGGGGCGGCCTCGCGGGTGCCGGACGGCGCGGTGTTGCCGGCGGCGAGCACCGCCCGCTGCACCGGTTCGATCTCCATGCCGAGGTCCATGGCGAGCTTGCGGACGTACTCCGGGCGCTTCTCCCGGTCCTTCAGGCGCGCGACCAGCGGCGCGGCGTGGCGCATCGCCTCGACCCGGCCGTCGACGGTGTCCAGGTCGAAGCGGCTGATCACGTGCCGCAGCGCGAAGTCGACGAGCGGCTCACGGCGGGCGACCAGGTCACGCACCGCCAGGTCGCCCTTGGCCAGCCGCAGGTCGCACGGGTCCATGTTGTCCGGGCTGACCGCGATGAACGTGCGCCCGACGAAGCGCTGGTCGTCTTCGAAGGCGCGCAGCGCGGCCTTCTGCCCGGCGGCGTCACCGTCGAAGGTAAAGATGATCTCGCCGGCCACCTCGTCGCTGTCGAACAGGAGCCGGCGCAGGACGGAGATGTGGTCCGCGGCGAAGGCGGTGCCGCAGGTCGCCACCGCGGTGGTCACCCCGGCCAGGTGACAGGCCATCACGTCGGTGTAACCCTCGACGATCACCGCCCGACCCTGCTTGGCGATCTCCCGCTTGGCCTGGTCGATGCCGTAGAGCACGTGCGACTTCTTGTAGATCGGCGTCTCGGGCGTGTTCAGGTACTTCGGGCCGTCGTCGTCATCGAAGAGCTTGCGCGCGCCGAAGCCGATCACGTCGCCGGCGAGGTCGCGGATCGGCCAGAGCAGCCGGCGACGGAACCTGTCGATCAGGGTGCCGGAACGGGACTCCCGGGACAGCCCGGCGGTGACCAGCTCCTGGTGGGTGAAGCCCTGCTGGCGCAGGTGCTTGGTGAGCGGGTCCCAACCCTCCGGCGCGAAGCCACAGCCGTAGCGCTCGGCGGCGGCCCGGTCGAAGCCCCGGCGGGCCAGGAACTCCCGTGCCGCCCGCGCGCCGGCGGTGCTCAGTTGCGCGCTGTAGAACTCGACGGCG
Source organism: Micromonospora sp. NPDC049089 (assembly GCF_040648775.1). NCBI lineage: Bacteria > Bacillati > Actinomycetota > Actinomycetes > Micromonosporales > Micromonosporaceae > Micromonospora > Micromonospora sp. NPDC049089. The sequence continues at coordinate 5,130 of NZ_JBEZEH010000240.1, read as the reverse complement.
GCGGCGTGCGCGGCGACCAGGCGCTGCCGCTGACCCTGCTGCGGGCGGGGACGCGGGGTGCCCTTGTCGTCTTCGATGTAGCGCAGTTGGATGCCGGCGCGGCCAGCCAGCCGCTCGACGGACTCCACGAAGCTGAGATGGTCGGCGTCCATCAGGAACTTGATCGCGTCCCCGCCGGCCCCGCAGCCGAAGCAGTACCAGACGTTGCGGGCCGGGGACACGTTGAACGACGGACTCTTCTCGTCGTGGAACGGGCACAGACCCTTGAGGTTGCCGCCGCCAGCGGACTTCAGGGTGACCGTCTCGGAGATCACATCCCCGATCGAGGTGCGTTCCCGGACCAGTGCGATGTCCTCGTCCCGGATCCGCCCAGCCATGCGCCACCCCCTCGCCGTACATCCTGCCCTGCCGGACCGACGACACGCCGGCCGGGGGACGCCGGTGTGGCGGCGGCCGCTGCCGGCTCGGCGGTTCCGGCCCGCCGGCCGGGTCCGCGCGGGGACCATGACCAGATGCGCCGGGTACGCAGCCAAGCCCCCCGCCTGCCGAGATGGCTGGCCGGCCGGGTCGGGCTGCCCGAACAGACCCCGGGTGCGGACGAGGCAGGACACCGCCACGCCACCTGGCTGGAGCTCTTCCTCGACATCATTTTCGTGTACGCGCTGGCGGCGGTGGTGGCTCGGCTGGGTGACGAGCCGAGCCCGTCGCCGACCGACGTACTGGCCGTGATCGGGCTCTTCGTGGTGATTCAGTGGGCCTGGATGGGACAGGTCTACTACGACACCCGGTTCGACCCGGACGACGCGCTGCACCGGGTGCTGGTGCTCGTCGCGCTCGTGGGCGCGGGCGCGATGACCCTCGGGGTCGACGAGGTGCCGGAGAGCGTCCTCCTGCCCATCGGGTACCTGATCGTGCGGGGTGTGCTGCTCCTGCTGTACCTACGCGCCCGTTCCACCAGCCCGATGGCCCGGATGGTGACCACCATCTACCTGATCGGCTTCGGGTCGGGCTGGTTGATCTGGTTGGTGTCGCTGATCGTGCCCACCGAGCTGCGGCCCGTCCTGTGGATCGTCGCCATGCTGATCGAACTGTCCACGCCCTGGGTCGGGGCGCGTTGGCTCAACCGCTGGCCGGTGGACAACAGGCACCTGCCGGAACGGATCGGGCAGTTCACCATCATCGTGCTGGGTAGCGCGCTGGCCAGCCTGCTCTTCGCCGTGCCGGACCATCCCCCGCCACACATGATCCTCACCGCCGCGTTGGCATTCCTGATCCCGGCGGCCGTCTGGTGGGTCTACACCACATTCGTCACCACCCGCCTGCTCCAGCGCCGGCTGCGCGGCGGCCAGGCGTACAGCTACCTGCACATTCCGCTCGGCGGTGCGCTGCTGCTGCTCGGCTGGTCACTCGGGCAGGTGGTCCGGCTGGTCGACGACAACGCCAACCACCTGCCGCTGGAGTTGCGGCTGCTGCTCGGCGCGTCGATGGTGATCTGGACGCTCTGCGGTCTCGCCCTGTACTGGCTGTGGACCCGGCCGAGCGCCGCCCGGTTCGCGATCGCCGTCTACGGGGTGGTCTCGGTCTCGCTGATCACCGTGACTGTGCACCAACCGAGGCTGATGCTGTCGCTGCTCTCCCTGGCCGTCGTCGGATACGCCGTCCTGGTCAGCCGGCGACTGGCCAAGGCCGGTCAGGCGAACCAGACGCCCGAGGGCTGAGCGGCGCTCAGGCCACAGCGGCCGGCTCGGCGACGCTCGTCTCCTCGGCCGCCACCTGCTGGTTCCAGTCGGCCTTGGTGGAACGCCAGCCCTCGTCGTCCATGCCCCGCCGCCAGTAGCCGGAGATGGAGAGCCGGTCGAGGGGAACGCCCCGCTCACCGCGCAGCAGCCGGCGCAACTCCCGGACGAAGGCGGCCTCGCCGTGCACGAAGGCGTGCACCTGGCCGGCCGGGAACTCCAACGCGCGTACCGCCGCGACCAGCGCCTCACCAACCGGGCGTTCGCCGCGGTGCAGCCAGGTCAACTCGACCGCCCCGGGGCTGAGCAGCTTCTGCTCCTCCGCCGGATCGGCGATCTCCACGAAGACGTGGGCCGGGGCACCCAGCGGGAGGCGCTCCAGCGCGGCGGCAATCGCCGGCAGGGCGCTCTCGTCACCGGCCAGCAGGTGCCAGTCCGCGTCCGGGTTCGGGGCGTACGCGCCGCCGGGGCCGACGAAGTGCACCGGATCGCCGGCACGCAGCGCGGCGGCCCACGGACCGGCCAACCCCTCGTCGCCGTGGTGCACCACGTCGACGGTCAGCTCCCCGGCCAGCGGATCCCAGCGCCGCACGGTGTACGCGCGCAGCCGGGGCCACTGCTCCCGGGGCAGGTCCCGGCGGATCGCGGCGAGGTCCAACGGCTGCGGGTACGCGACGTTCGGCTGCGGGAACACCACCTTGATGTAGTGGTCGGTGAACTCGCCCACCGGCAGGCCGACCAGTTCGTCCCCACCGAGGACGAGCCGGATCAGGTGCGGGGTGGGCCGCTCGGTGCGCAGCACCCGGGCCGAGGTGACGTTCCTGGGGCGTTCCGTCATGTCAGTTAGGTTAGCCTAAGTTGGCTCGTGCTCGGCCGGGGGTGTCCCCTTGCCGACCAGGCGGGTGTGCCAGGCCACCGCCGCCGGGTCGGTGAGCGAGGCGACCTGGTCGATCACCACCCGCAATCTGGCCCGGTCGTCCGGGGCGGCCCGCCACAGCGGGACGAAGATCGGGTCGAGCCCTTCCGGGGCATTCCGGACCAGCGCGGCGACCAACTCCGCGAGCATCGTCCGCTGCCGCTCGTAGCGGCCCCGGAAGCCGCTGCGACGCATCACGTACCGCAGCGCTATGCCCTTGAGCAGCGCGCACTGCGCCCGTACCAGGCGGGGCACCACCAGGTCGGCGGCGTAGCGGCGGTGCGGGCCCGGACCGAAGCGTTCCTCCGTCGCCGCCACCGCCGCGGACACGAACAGCCCGGTCACGCCGCTGGTGGTGGCCTTCAACGCGACCTGCGCGCGATGGCTGCCGTCGTAGCCGGCGAGCGGGGCGAGCAGCGGACCGGCCAGCAGATCGACGAGCACCTCGGCCAGGTCCGCCTCGGACTCGCCGGAGTAGGCGGCGGCCACGTCGGCGCAGAGCGCGGCCCGCTCGTCGGCGTCCGTGAGCAGCGGGTGCAACGTGACATAACCACCGTGGATGCCGTCCTCCACGTCGTGCACCGAGTACGCGACGTCGTCGGCCCAGTCCATCACCTGGGCCTCCAGGCAACGCCGGTCGCCGGGTGCGCCGGCCCGGATCCAGTCGAAGACAGTTGCGTCGTCGGCGTACACCCCGAACTTGCGCTCCCCCGGCCGGCGCGGCCAGGGGTACTTGCCGATCGCGTCCAGCGACGCCCGGGTCAGGTTCAGCCCGGCGGACGAGCCGTCCGGGGCGAGCACCTTCGCCTCGAGGCGGGTCAACACCCGCAGGGTCTGCGCGTTGCCCTCGAAGCCGCCGCACGGCGTGGCGAGCAGATCCAACGCAGCCTCGCCGTTGTGCCCGAACGGCGGGTGCCCGAGGTCGTGCGCGAGCCCCGCGACGTCCACCACGTCCGGGTCGCAGCCCAGTCGGGAACCCATCTCCCGGGCGATCTGGGCCACCTCCAGCGAGTGGGTCAGCCGCGTACGCAGGAAGTCGTCGGTGCCGGCGGTGTGCACCTGGGTCTTGGTGGCCAGCCGGCGAAACGCCGCCGAGTGCAGCACCCGGGCCCGGTCGCGTTCGTACGGCGACCGGCGATGCCCGGTGTCCTTGGGCGGCTCCTCGACCAACCGGGCGTCCGCCGCCCCCGGCTCACTTCTCACGCAGCCGGCACAGTTCGCGACTGCGGGGCTCGCAAGACCGGCTCACTCCTCGCGCTCACGGCGACACCGCTGTTCGCGACTGCGGGGCTCGCAAGACCGGCTCACTCCTCGCGCTCACGGAGTACGCAGAACTCGTTGCCCTCCGGGTCGGCCAGCACCGTCCACTCGACGTCGCCCTGACCGATGTCGACGTGCCGGGCGCCCATGTCGACCAGGCGCTCGACCTCAGCCTCCAGATCGGCGGGGCGCAGGTCGAGGTGCAGCCGGTTCTTGCGTTCCTTGCCCTCGGTCACCGGCACGAAGACCAGGCCGGGCAGGCGGTCGGCGGACTGGCGGATCTCCACCTCGTCGGGCTTCTCGGTGACGACCTGATAGCCGAGCGCCTCAGCCCACCAACGGGCCAGTCGGGCCGGATCGCGGGCGTCGACAGTCAGGCTCTCCCAGACACTCGTCATGCAGTCACCTCTTCCCGTTCGACGCGGCGCCCAATCGGCCGTGTACGAGCGAGCCAAGGTTACGCCCGCCACCACTGCCCGACCTGCTCACGACGCATCGATGAATGGCACACAACCACCGATTGGCCCCCAGTTGCCGACCGATCGCCGAGGGTTACGGTCTCGCGGTCGGAAGTCGCCACCGGTAGCGTTCCCAGCGCGGAACGTGACCAGCCGATGACACGCAGAGCCGACCGGTGAGGGGTAACGCTCGTGGACGCAGACACGGTGATGGGACCGGAGCTACGCGGGCTGCGCCAGCGCCGACCCGACATCGCCGGCACGGTGCTCGCGGGCACCGACGGCCTGCTCATCTCCAGCGACCTACCCAGCACCGACGCCACCCATCTCGCCGCGCTCGCCGCCGCGAGTTTCGGGCTCGGGCACCGGGTGGCCGACACCGTCCGGCATGGTGAGTTCCGGGAGTCGGTCGTGTGCACCACAGCAGGGTGCGTGGTCACCTATCCGGCCGGGCGCAGCGCCCTGCTGACCCTCGTCACCGCGTCGGCGGCGGACGACCTGGAGGCGCTGCACGAGGAGGCACGGGTGGTGGCCCGTCGGGCAGGGTCGTTCCTGGACATTCGCGGCGCGGGCATCGGCGCGACAGCCGTACCGGACGCGCACGCCCCGCTGGCCACGCGTACCCCGATGGCGACCCTGCCGGCGCAGTTGCGCCGCTCGTCCCGACCAACCTGGCGTCGTCCGCCGATCTGAACGCCGACGGCGGCCCGGTGACCGGGCCGCCCCCGGCATGCCGCAACGGGTGTCGCACCCCCCCGTC
>NZ_JBEZEH010000239.1:0-9999 GCF_040648775.1 Micromonospora sp. NPDC049089 | reverse complement strand
GCCGGCGATGGCGCCTCCGGTGAAGGCGAGGCCGGCGGCGGTCAGGGCGGTCTTACGGATCAGATCGGTACGCATGATGGCGTGCTCCTCTGCCTTGGGGGATGCCCACACCACACCGGGGGGATGGTGGTGCGGGGAAAGTTCGTGCCCGGCGACCCGCAACGGGGGTCGGCGTCGGGACGGGGTGTAACCGGTGCCAGTGGCGGATCATTCCGCCTACCTGCGGGGCCCGGCCGTTGTGGTGCTCGGCCGTTCCGGGGTGTAACCGGGGTGGCCCGCGGGGTGTTCCCGGCGGCCGGCCCGCGGTGACCCGGGCTGTTGCGGTGGTCTGCCAGGTATAACGACCCGGGCCGGCCCCCGATTCCGCCGCCGGGGTGGCCCAGGCCACCCGACAGGCACCGTCAAATCGGATGAACGCGCGCTGCGGACTGGACGATACGGACAGGCGAGGCGAAACGGGGCGATCGATCCCGAATCCTGCAAGTCGCGTGCCACGGACATCCCGACGGCATGACCATGGCGGGGCATCATCGCCCCCCCATCAAGGGGGCATGCGGGGCAGCCATCGTGCAAATGGTCGGCCATTCCCGCCTGCGTCATTCGTGGGCCTGGGTCGGGTCGGCGCGGGGGCCGGGTGCCGTGTGGGCTGGGCGGTCTTGGGCAGTGGCGCCGTGATCGGGCCCTTTGTGATGTGTGAATTGCTCCCAGTGGTGCGAGCGAGAGCGGGATTGCGCCACGCGAGGTGCGGCGGCGACCAATTCGCGCGCACTTACCAGTGCTCCGTTGTGGGAACGGGCTTCGCCGCGTCCCGCGCCACGCCGTCGGAAACGGTCGAATTCGAGCGAGTCGCGCTGCGGCCGCTTGCCGCGAGCGCCAGCGGCCAAGCCCGGCCATCGTTGCCAACCGACCAAAATGGTCGATCTGCTCTGGATTCGACCCCAATTTTATTGACGAAACTGCGTATGGTTAAACGCAGTGGATCTATGTATTGTCTGCCGCAAGGCTTATTGGGCTGCTCTACGGGGGTGCGGCTGTGCTTCTACTTCGTCATGCCTGGCTGGCAAATATTACGGCCGGCACCCTTTTGGTGGGCGCGATAGCGGTTGTCGGGGCGAGCGGTCAAGCCACCGCTGCCCCCGAATCGGACCGTTGTTCCGCAGCCGCCACCGGCGGTGCCGCAATGGCACCGTCCGAGAATGCAGCGATCTCGCTCGCACGCACCTGCGAGACGGCGGTCGAAGTGCTGGCGGCAGCCTCGGAGACCACGAAGGTCTTCGCGCAACCCTCCGGTGAACTCACCCTGGAGTCGTGGGCCGAGCCGCAGTGGGCGAAGGTCGGTAGTCGTTGGCGGGGGATCGATACGACGTTGGTGGTCGGTGGCGACGGTCGCGTCCGTCCGGTCGCCTCCACGGCCGACGTGGTCTTCTCCCAGGGCGGACAAGGCCCGTTCGCCACCATGACCGGCGCTGGCGCGGACTTCTCGCTCGGGTGGCCGAGCGCGCTGCCGCAGGGCGTCATCCACGGCGACACGATCACCTACCCGAACGTCTATCCGGACGTCGACCTGGTGGTGCGTGCCGAACGCGGGGGCTTCTCGCACCTGCTGGTGGTCAAGAGTGCTGTGGCGGCGAAGAATCCGGCAGTCCGGGAGACGCGGTTCGTCCTCGGCGGATCGGCCGACGTGGCGGTGACCGACAATCGCGTCACCATCTCCGGTCCGGGTGGGTTGTTCGCGGCTGCCCCGCCGGCGATGGCATGGGACTCGACAGCGGCCACTGGTGAGCCCTCCGCCGGGAAGCGGGGTGCCGGGGCCCTCGACTCCAGCCGGGAACGCGCCGTGGCCAGCTCCAGTGTCAGTGGTCCGTCCGACGCCGCCGCGGTGGCTCGGGTCGACGTACGTGTCGACAAAGGATCACTCACAGTGGCCGTTGACCCGGCGGTGTTGAGCGGAACGCAGTTCCCGGTCTTCATCGACCCGAGCTATGACATGAAGTGGGCCAGGTGGGCCCCCGTGAATGATTCCAACGGAAACACCCAGTGGACCTCGGGTAGTTCCTGGCCCCGCGAGGTGGCCCGCGTCGGCTCAAATTGGGACGACCATGGGGACATCTGGCGGTCGCATTTCTACTTTGATATTTCAGCGATGTCGGGCCGGCGTCTCGTGAATACGACGAGTGTCGACGCGTACCTGGTGCACACGGGTAACTGTAATGAGTCTCTCGGCATCTGGCAGACGAACTCATTGGCAAGCAGCACTCCCACCTGGAATGGCATGGCCGGTACGTGGCTGCATGAAGGGCCGCTGCAGACCAAGACCGTCGGAGCCAACTGCGGTCAGTCGGCCAATTGGCAGAGTTTCAACGGAGGAAACGTCGGCTACCACGTCCAGCGGCACGCGAATGCAGGCGCTGCCTCGATAACCTTCGGCCTCAGGATGGGCAACGAGAGTGGTGGACACTGGGCCAAGTTCGATCCGGCCAACGTCAGATTGAAGGCGACGTACCAGTCCCGGCCTTCCTCTCCGGTGGCGATCCGCACGTCGCCTGGAGGCAACTGCAGCACGGCGTCACCGGGGCCATGGGTCAACGTCCCCACTCCGACGCTCTACGGCAAGGCCAGCGACGGCGACGGCTCGGTGAAGGTGCAGTTCGACATCAACGGTCCGACCAACCCCCCTGACCACACCTCGGCATGGACCACCTCCGGCGTCGAGCGTGGATGGACCGCCCCCGCTCTCGTCGACGGGGCCTACAACTGGCGGGTGCGGGGTTACGACGACGTGGACGGCGAGGCCACAGGTTGGACGGGATACTGCTATTTCCGGGTCGACCACACCGCTCCCACAACGCCAGTGGTCACCCGTGTCTCGGGCACCCCGGTCGCAGGAGCGCCTGTGACGCTCAGCTTCACCTCCGCTGACGCCATGTCCGGCGTCAAGCAGTTCGCCTACGGCATCGGCACCGATGCGATGCAGGCATTCCAGGCATCCGGCGGCACGACGACCGTCACCTTCACTCCGGAGGTCGGCCGAACTGTCGTCTACGTCTGGGCGCAGGACAACGCCGGCAACTACTCGGCGCGGACCGCGTTCAACTTCTTCACCGGACGGATCACCCAGGCCCAGCCGCAGGCCACCTGGAGGCTCGATGGGGACGGATTCGACGACTCGGGACAGGGACGCGATCTGACCCTCGGCAGTGGGGTCAGCTATGGCGCCGATCGCAAGGGCGTGCCGGGTGCCGCGCTCGCCATGAACGGTGCGGGTTGCGCGAAGAGCGCGCCCACGGTTCGCACCGACGCGGAGTACACCGTCTCCGGTTGGGTGAACCTGGCCGACAAGTCTTCCCTGCGTACCGTTTTCGCTCAGGTCGGTACGGCGCGGCCCTCGTTCTACCTGCTCTACCACCACGTACAGGATCGTTGGGAGTTGGTCGTGACCGGCGGCGACTTCGACGGGTCGCCCTTCGTCAGCGTCTTCGCGCCGACGTCGACGCCGCTGGGGCAGTGGCAGCATGTGGCGGCCACCGTCGACCCGGTGGCGCGGATCATGCGGCTGTACGTGAATGGGCAGTTCGCGTCCGAGGGTGAGATTCCGTTCACGCCGTGGAACGCGACGAGCCAATTCCTTGTCGGTTGCTTCGGGAGTGCGAATTCGGAGTTGTACCACCTGATCGGCGGGATCGACCACGTCGGCGTCTGGCAGGGCCTGCTCTCCGACGAACAGATCGCCCGCGCCGCCACCGAACTGCCCGCCGGCCTGGTCGGCGACTGGCAACTGCGCGGTAGCGGCGCCGAAAGCACAGGCCGATCCTCCGACGCGGTGGTGCCGGAGGACGTGCCGTGGGTCGAGGACCAGCACGGCCGGGTCGCGTCCGCACTCCAACTGAACGGCCGGCAACAGTGCGCGACGACGAGCGGGCCCACGGTGCGAACCGACGAGTCATTCACGATCGCGACGTGGGTGAAGGTGGACGACAAGGGCCTAGGCAACCAGACGGTCATCGGTCAGGACGGCGAACGACAAAGCGGCTGGTATCTCGGCACGCGGGTGTTGGACGGCACCCACTACTGGGGCTTCCTGATGATGGACGTCGATGCTGACGATTCCTCGGCGCCGTGGGCGAGATCCCCCGCCGGCATGGCCGCCGACGTGGGTAGGTGGACCCATCTGACTGGCGTCTACGACGCCACAGCCCAGCGGATCACTCTGTATGTCAACGGTGTCCTGGCCTCGTCGGCCCCCAGGCTGGCGACACCCTGGCAGGCCAACGGGCCGGTCACCATCGGCTGTGCGAGGTACACGGGTATTCCGGTGGACCACGTCGTGGGGTCGGTCAGTGGCGTGCAGGCCTGGCAGGGAGCCCTCACCGCCGCCCAGGTGGCCGCCGCGCACGGAGGCAACCCGGGGGTGAAGCTGGAGGGTCTGTGGCCGCTGGACGGCCCGGCCAGCGACACGCCGACCTACCTGACCGACACGTCCGGCAACGGCCGCGACCTGACCATCACCGGCCCGTACGCCTGGGCCCGCGATCGGGGCTTCGGTCGCGACGGGGCCCTGGGCCTGGAGTTGGCCGAGAACTCCTGCGCGGAGGCTCCGGGTCCGCTCGTGCGTACCGACGCCTCGTTCACCCTGACCGCGTGGGTGCTGCTCGAAAAGGCCACCGGGCACCACACGGTGATGTCGCAGATATCCAGTGGTAATACCCCCTTTTATCTCGGCTACCACCCGGGCGTCAATCGCTGGCACTTCGGAATGCCGGACTCGCCCGCGAGGGATGCCGTCTGGCGCAACTCGGAGTCGCAGCAGCCACCGGCGCTCGGCAAGTGGACGCACCTCGCCGGTGTCTACGACCTCGGCGCCGGCAAGGTCCGCCTGTACGTCGACGGCGTCGCGCAGGGCGAGGTCGACGGCCCGGTCACTCCCTGGATGGCCCCCGGCCCCACCCTGATCGGCTGCGTTGGGGAGAGCAGCGGGAGCCGGCACTCGCGGCTCGGTGGTGTCGTCGACGACGTACGGATCTGGACCTCCACGCTCGCCCCGGAACGGATCGCCGACCTCGCCGCCGGCTGATCGCCCCGAGTTTGGCCGGAGATCCGCCGTTCGGGCGGGACGCGGCGGGCGTGGTGGACCATGCCCGCCGCATCGCCGGGCGGACCGACGTCGGCACGAGTCACGTGACGTTGGCGATGCTCGCCATTGAGGGTTCCGCCGGCTGCTCGTCTAGCGATCGAGCGTCGTTTCGAGGCTCGCGTCGCGCGGTGCGGGAAGTGCCGGCCCGGTGGGCCAGGGGATCTCGGGCGCGCGGTGGAAGGTGATCCCGGCCGTCGTCCAGCGCGGGCCTTGGCCGGCCAGGCGGTCGCGGAAGTCGGCCCAGTCGTGGCTTGCCCGGGGTGACCAGCCCAACTCGGCGATGGCCGGGAGGCGAGGCAGGAGCAGCAGTTCGATGTCGGCCAGCGAGGTGACCGATTCGGTCCAGAGCGGGGCCTCCACACCGATAACCGCCTCGGTGGGTACGCCGGCGACGTGCGTGCCCGGATCCCAGTCGTACGCCTTTCGCACGTCGATGAGGCCGGCCCAGTCGTGCCCGATCGGGGTGTCCGGGGCGTACTTCATGTCCAGGTAGGCGTGGTTGCCGGGGGAGACGATCAGCCGGGCGCCCCTGCGTACGGCGTCGACGGTGGTGGGGTCTTCGCCGTTCGTGCCCCACCACTGCAGGACCCGCCCGTCGAGGTGGGCGGCTGGCGCGAGCTGGTGCCAGCCGACGACGGTCTTGCCGAGGTCGGCCACGATGCGCTGGACCCGCTCGACGAAACCGGTGTAGACCTCGCCCTTGACCTTGAACGCCTCGTCGCCGCCGACGTGCAGCCAGGGGCCGGGGGTGAGCGCGGCCACCTCGCCCAGCACGTCGGCGACGAAGTCGTACGTGCGCTCGTCGGCCGGGTCGACGTAGCTGAAGCCGACCTCGGTGCCGGTGTACGGCGGCGGTGCGATCTTGTCCGGTGCCAGTTCCGGGTACGCGACCAGCGCCGAGTTGGTGTGCCCCGGCAGGTCGATCTCCGGGACGACGGTGATGTGGCGGGCTGCCGCGTAGGAGACGATCCGCGCGTAGTCGGCCTTCGTGTAGTGCCCGCCGGGGCCGCCGCCGACCTCTGTCGTGCCGCCGATGCTGGTCAGCTTCGGCCAGGAGTCGACGGTGATGCGCCAGCCCTGGTCGTCGGTGAGGTGCAGGTGCAGGTGGTTGAGCTTGTAGCGGGCCAGGTGGTCGACCACCCGCAGCACGTCCTCGACGGCGAAGAAGTGCCGCGCGACGTCGAGCATCGCGCCCCGGTAGGGGAACCGGGGTGCGTCGGTGATGGTCCCGCCGGGCAGCACCCAGCGTTCGGTGACCGGGGTGGTGCTCTCGATCGCCGCTGGCAGCAGTTGGCGCAGCGTCTGTACGCCGTGGAAGAGGCCGGCGGCGGTGGAGGCGGTGACGTTCACCCCGTCGGTGGCGATGTCGAGGCGGTAGCCCTCCGCGCCGAGGTCGGCGCTGCCGTCGAGCACCAGCGCGATGCCACCTGCGGGCTCCGGCGTGGTGGCGTCGGTGACCGGCAGCGGGTAGCCGGTGGCCGGACGCAGGAGCTGGGCGAGCTGCTCGGCGACCGCCAACGCGGCGGGGTCGGCGCTGGACACGATGACGGCTTCGGCTGGGAGGGTCCAGTCGGCGGTCGGGTCCGGCTGGACGTGCTGTGGGGCGGGCACGACGTCGGCCAGCCGGTGGGGGGCCGCCGGGGCGAGCAACGCGCTTGCTGTCTGCTCGGCCGTGCGGGCCAGTGTGGCCGCGTCCGGTTCCCCCGCCGAGAGCGGTGCGGGGACGGCGGTGGGGCCGGGGGAGGGGGTGGTCGACACGGCGGCGACTCCGGGGGGTGTATTCGCGTCGGTTATGGCAAAAGTGAGGTTCACCGGCGGCGTGCCGTTAAGCGTACGACGCTCGGGCGTATGCGTGATGGTGCGCATGGAAGCGTTCCCAAAAACCGGTACGAACACGGATAGTCGTGATAGCTGTGCCAATTGTCACCGAACGGTCCCAGGTCACTCGATGGTCGCTTAACCTTCGCCCACCGATCGACGTTGACCCCGGGATTACCGGCGGTCCGTCCCGGGGAAGAAGAAAACTGAACCTTCGTTAAGTGTCAATCCGGCGCGTGTGTTGTGGAGGCTCTGGTGGCAGCGCAAGAGACCGTCGATCACAAGTACGTCTACGACTTCTCCGAAGGCAACAAGGAGCTCAAGGAGTTGCTGGGCGGCAAGGGGGCAAACCTCGCCGAGATGACCAATCTGGGCCTGCCCGTTCCGCCCGGCTTCACCATCACCACCGAGGCGTGCCAGGCGTACCTCGCGACGGGACGGGAGCCGGACGGGCTCGCCGGTCAGATCGAGGCGCACCTCGAGTCGCTGGAGCGCGCGATGGGCAAGCGCCTCGGTGACCCGCAGGACCCACTGCTGGTCTCTGTCCGCTCCGGTGCCAAGTTCTCCATGCCCGGCATGATGGAGACCGTCCTCAACGTCGGTCTCAACGACCAGAGCGTGGAAGGACTCGCAGCCCAGGCCGGCAACAACGAGCGGTTCGCCTGGGACTCCTACCGGCGACTCATCCAGATGTTCGGCAAGACCGTCTGCGAGGTGCCGGGCGAGGAGTTCGAGCACGCGCTCGACGAGGCCAAGCACGCCAAGGGCACCCACAACGACCTGGATCTGGACGCCGACGACCTGCGTGGGCTGGTCGACGCGTACAAGAAGATCTTCTTGAAGCACACCGGCCGGGAGTTCCCGCAGCAGCCACGTGAACAGCTCGACCTGGCCATCCGGGCGGTCTTCGAGTCGTGGAACGCCGAGCGCGCGGTGCTCTACCGTCGCCAGGAGCGGATCCCGACCGACCTCGGCACCGCTGTCAACGTGGTGACGATGGTCTTCGGCAACCTCGGGCCCGACTCCGGCACCGGTGTCGCGTTCACCCGTGACCCGGCCAGCGGGGCGCAGGGCATCTACGGCGACTATCTGGCCAACGCCCAGGGTGAGGACGTGGTCGCCGGCATCCGCAACACGGTGCCGTTGCAGGAGTTGGAGCAGCTCGACAAGGCGTCCTACGACGAGTTGCTCGGCATCATGGCCCGGCTGGAGGAGCACTACAAGGACCTCTGCGACATCGAGTTCACCATCGAACGCGGCAAGCTGTGGATGTTGCAGACCCGGGTCGGCAAGCGCACCGCCGCCGCCGCGTTCGTCATCGCCGGGCAGCTCGTCGACGAGGGCCTGATCGACCTGGACGAGGCGTTGCACCGGGTCAACGGCGCGCAACTGGCCCAGCTGATGTTCCCGCGCTTCCAGCTCGACCACGAGTTTCAGCCGGTCGCCACTGGCATCGGCGCGTCGCCGGGCGCGGCGTCCGGCACTGTGGTCTTCACTTCCGCCCGAGCCGTCGAGCTGGCCGCCGAGGGGAAGTCGGTGATCCTGGTGCGCCGGGAGACCAACCCGGACGACCTGAACGGCATGATCGCCGCGAAGGGCATCCTGACCTCGCGCGGCGGCAAGACCAGCCACGCCGCGGTGGTGGCCCGGGGCATGGGCAAGACCTGCGTCTCCGGTGCCGACGAGATCGAGGTGAACGTGCCGGCGAAGCGGTTCACTGTCGCCGGCCAGACCGTCGCCGAGGGCGATGTGGTGTCCATCGACGGCACCACCGGCAAGGTCTACCTCGGCGAGGTGCCGGTCATGCCCTCCGAGGTCGTGCAGTACTTCGAGGGCAGCCTCGACCCCGAGCACGTCGACAACGCGCTGGTCCGGGCCGTACACCGGATCATGACGCACGCCGACGGCAAGCGGCGGCTGGCGGTCCGCACGAACGCCGACACCGGCGCGGACGCCGCCCGGGCCCGGCGCTTCGGCGCCGAGGGCATCGGGTTGTGCCGCACCGAGCACATGTTCCTCGGTGACCGGCGGGAGCTGGTCGAGCGGCTGATCCTGGCCCGGGCCCCGGGTGAGCGGGAGGCGGCGCTGGCGGCGCTGCTGCCGTTGCAGCGGGCCGACTTCGAGGAGATCTTCCGCGAGATGGACGGCCTGCCGGTCACCGTCCGGCTCATCGACCCGCCGTTGCACGAGTTCCTGCCGCCGTTGGAGCAGCTCGCCGTCAACGTGGCGGTTGCGCAGGAACGCGGAGAGGACGTGGCCAAGGAGGAGGCGCTGCTCGCCGCCGTCCGGCGGATGCACGAGGAGAACCCGATGCTCGGGCTGCGGGGTGTACGCCTCGGCCTGGTCATCCCCGGCCTGTTCGCGATGCAGGTCCGCGCCATCGCCGAGGCGGCGGTCAGTTGCGCCCGCGCCGGGGGCGCGGCCAAGCCGGAGATCATGGTGCCGCTGGTCGGGGCGGTGCAGGAGCTGGAGACGGTTCGCGCCGAGGCCGAGAAGATCATTGCCGAGGTGGTCGGGGACAGCGGCGTCGAGGTGCTGATCGGCACCATGATCGAGGTGCCCCGGGCGGCCCTGACCGCCGGGCAGATCGCTGAGGCCGCCGAGTTCTTCTCCTTCGGCACCAACGACCTGACCCAGATGGGCTGGGGCTTCTCCCGCGACGACGTCGAGGGCGCGTTCTTCTGGCGCTACCTGGAGTTGGGCATCTTCGGCATCTCGCCGTTCGAGTCGATCGACCGTGACGGTGTCGGCCGGTTGGTGCGGATCGCCGCCGAGGAGGGCCGGGCCGCCCGCCCCGGGCTCAAGCTCGGTGTCTGCGGTGAGCACGGCGGTGACCCGGACTCGGTGCACTTCTTCCATGAGGTCGGCCTGGACTACGTGTCCTGTTCGCCGTTCCGGGTGCCGGTGGCCCGGCTGGAGGCCGGTCGGGCGGTCGTGGAGACCGGGGGGTCGGACAGCCGTTGACGCATGCCGGCGGGGGGGCCGGGGCCGGGCCCCCCGCGGGCGGGAGGTATGCGGGCCGCGCCCCGGTTGTGGGGGCGAGGGGCGGC
>NZ_JBEZEH010000238.1:0-10028 GCF_040648775.1 Micromonospora sp. NPDC049089 | reverse complement strand
GCCGACGATCGCCGGGCCGTCCCGCTTGCCACACCAGGCTCCTGCGCGGTGCAGGATCGACGAGTACTGGGCACGCGGCTGCCGGCAAGACCCCGTACGCTGGCGTGGTGATCGACTTCCGCGCGGCAGTTGAAGCACGCGATCCCGATGCCATCACGGCGGCCCTTGCCGACGACGTGGTCTTCCGCAGCCCGGTGGCGTTCAACCCCTACCCGGGAAAGGCCATCACCGCGGCGATCCTGCGCGGCGTGCTGCGGGTCTTCGAGGACTTCCGGTACACCCGTGAGCTGAGCGGTGACGGCGGTCGCGATCACGCGCTGGTGTTCGAGGCGAGGATTGGCGACGTCGCCGTCGAAGGTTGCGACTTCCTGCACCTGGACGAGACCGGTCTGATCGACGAGTTCACTGTCATGGTTCGCCCACTGTCCGCCGCGCAGACTCTGGCCGCCGCGATGGCCGCCCAGTTCGAGCAGATCCAGCGGGAGGCGAGCGCCGGCTAGCTCGGCCGCAGGCGGTCGCTCGTCGGACGCTTCCGTCTGGTCCACACATCCCAGGTCGATGACTCCACCACGAGCGGCAGGCCACGACCGCGCCGGCAGCAACGCAAGCGCTACCGCCGGCGCGGCCCGGCGTCAGAGCCGGGAGGTGAAGGTGGCCAGGAACCTGTGCGGGGTGACCGCGCCGGTGTTGTCGAAGCAGATGACGTCGACGTCGGCGTTGGTGGTGTACGGCCAGGGTTGGGTGAGGTGGCAGTAGTTGCTGCCGGCGCCCTGCGCCACCACCTGGGCGTGCGTCTCCTTGATGCCGATCTGCGGGAAGGTGGCCAGGTAGCGGCCGGAGGGCGCCAGCGGCGCCACGGTGTTCGCGCCGACGCCGAGCACCGAGTTGTCGTTTGTCGGCCCGCCGACGGCGGTACCCAGGTAGCCGAAGTACGAGGGTGGGCCGAGGGAGCCGATCACCGGCCGCCGACGGTGGTACGAGAGGGCGAAGTCGGTGTTGATGAACGCGCCCGCCTGGTCGTAGCAGAAGACGTACACCTGCACGCCGGTGCCGACCGCGCTCCAGGAGTAGACCTTGCAGCGGCGGGGACCGGCGTTCGGCTGCACGGCGGTGACCTGCACGTTGCCGGCGAGCAGATCGGCCAATCCCACCCCGGGCAGCCGCACCAGGTACTGCCCGACGCCCAGCGGCCCGACCGTGTTCACGCCACCGGAGGAGTACGACTGCGCCACCAGCCCGCTGCTCCACTGCACGTACGCGTGGGAGGTGCCGGCCGGCAGCACGCCCGAGCTGGTCGTCCAGAGCACTGTGAACGGAGTGTCATCGCGCGTGCCGCCCGGCTTGTGGCACTGCACGTCGACGATTTCGTCGGTGCCGGACTGGAACCAGCGGACCACCTCGCAGTAGTGACCGGTCCGGTTCACCGGGGTCACGTGCGGCACACCGCGTGAGCTGGCACCGATCTGCGGAAAACGGACCTGGAACCGGCCGGGCGCGAGCTTGATGCCGTCGGCCCAGGCAGCGGGGAAGGCGGTCTTCCAGCTGCCCCACTGCCGGCTGGTGTCCAGCACGGTCCAGACCGGGACTGTGGGGTCCTTGACGTACGCGAAGCCCCAGCGGTCGGCGGTGGCTGCCGCGGCCGGTGTGGGCGGCGCGAGTGCGCCGGCGGCCAGGACGGCGGCCAGTGCAGTGGTGACGAACGATCGGAGACGCATCTGTTCCTCCAGTCGACGGGAACATGTCGGAGAGGAGTGTGCGCGCGGTGATCTGATGGTCACAGTCGGCTACATTGTGCTCCGGTGTCGGCTGTCCGCTACTCGTGGCCCGCTCAGCGGAGTTGGTCGGCCAGGTGGCGCACCGCGTCGGTGAACGCCTTCTCCGATTCGCAGGGCCGGTGTCCCTTGATCGGTGGCGGGAAGATGTCGCCGGACGGAGGTGTGACGGCGTACGGGTCGCGAAGCCGTCGGTCCACCGTCGCCTCCCGGTCGCACGCCGCGGGTGCCTTGTCGGGGCCCTGCGGCGGAAAGACGCGACCCCCGATGGGGTCGGTGTCCCGCCACAGATTCACCCACCGCCAGTTCACCCGGTCGGCGATCTCGTGAATCACCTCGTCGCTGACGTACGCGGGAAAGAGGCGCGCGTACAACCGTCGGAGGGGCGAGCCGTGGGTCAGCAGCCCGACCCGGTCAGTGACCCGCGGCGGCAGTTGGAGCACTGTCGCGGCGAGCAGGACGGAGCCGTGGCTGTGCCCGGTGAGCACCACCGCGTTACCGGAGTCGACGAGGTGGGTGATCCGGCAGGTCAGTTCGGGAACGGCACGTTCGGCGTAGCACGGTGGCGCGAACGGGTGCGCCGATCTGGGCCAGAACGTGCCCAGGTCCCACAGCACGCCGACGTACCGGCGGAACCACGGGGTGCGATGGGCGAAGATTCCACCGAGGACCAGGCCGACGATGAGAGCGGCGATCAGATAGCTGCCGACACCGATGAGGAAGTCGACGAAGCCGACCGGCAACCCGACGTAGCGCTGGACCATTTCGCCGGGAGGCGTCGGCAGCAGGCCGAGCGCGACCGCTGCTATACCGATCCCGGCGAGGCAGGCGTAGAGCACCGCGAGCGGCAACAGCCGCTCGGTGAACCGGGCACGGGCCAAGGTCTTGCGCACCTGCCGCAGTCGCGGTGTGGCATCGGGCGGCGCGTCCGGGAAGTCACGAGCAACGATTGCCGACGCGGCCCGGATCCGTCCCGGTCGTGACGCCACCGACACCACGGCGGCGACGGCCAGCGTCACCAGCACCGCCAGCGAGAAGCCGAGAATCGCCCAGATGCAGGCACGTGGCGGGCTGGTTATCAACGCCTCGGCGGTGGGCGCACCCCTGTTCAGAACGTCGGACACCCGATAGACCAGCTCAGCGGAGAACGTGATCGCCAGACTGATCGCGGCTACGGAGGTCGCCAGGGCACCGAGCCCGAGGGCGGGCGCGACATTCGGATCTCGAGCCCGATGCCAGAACAGCACCACCCCCAGGGCAGCAAGCAGCACCGCCTGACCGATGAACAGCCCGACGACGGTCAGGTTGTAGCCGGGCAGCCCGTTCCGCTCCGGCCAGGATGCCGAGCTGGTCACAACGAGGATCCAGACCAGCACAGTCAGACCGAGGGCGATCGTGCGTAGCGCGCTGACCAACCGGTCGAGCCGCAGCTCCGTGGGCGTGGCCAGGGGTGGGGTGCAGAGCAGAACCGCGCATGTGATCAACAGAAGTCCGGCAGCTGCCGTCAGCGCGATGGTGCCGATCGACAGTCCCTGCGCGGACCGGGCTGCGAGCAGGCTGAGGTCCAGCGTGGCAAACGCCGCCGCCACGTGAATCGAGCGCAGTCGTGCCACCAGTGGCTCATTGTCCCACCGGCCGACGGCGGTGAGCCGGTCCGCCGCACGAGGGTGGTCGGCCGCGCGGAAGACGTCAGCGGGAAGTGCCGGGCGCGCGCTGAGCCCCCACACCAGGCTGATGGCCGCAGCCGGTGCCAGTGCGAGCACCGCCAGGCGCAGTCCGGCGGGACGCCCCCCGAGCCAGGAGAGCCAGCTACGTCCGGTTAGGCACTCCGGTGAGGACATGCACTTCCACGCGATCACATCCAGGGCGACCCCCACGATGCTCAGCACGTACATCGAGGTCATGGTGAGCGCCAACAACCGGCACAGGGCCTTGATCACCGGGTCGCCGCCGGCTCCGGCCGGACGCATCCAGATGGCGAGGTTGATCAGCATGAAGGGCAGCAGGATCACCATCGACAACGTTCGCACCGCGTTGCCAGCGGGCAGGTTGTTCCAGCGGTAGGCCTCGAGCGTCACCGCGCCCGCCTCGCTGTCCTCGCGGTCTACCGCTCGCGGGCGGTAGAAGCCGCCCCGGTGGTCACCCGCCACCTGCTGCACGTGCGGTCGATCCAGCAGGTCATCCGGGCCGGTGGCGGACACCCCGTGCACCCGCAGTTCCACCAAACCGTCAGCCCCAGCGCGCCCGCCCCCGTCTCGCTGATCCATCCGGTACCGGCCCCCCGGCGTGTACGAGGCTCACACAGACCCGCTCGGGTGATCCGAGGGCGCCCGTCTGGCGCAACGGGCGTACCCCGCGAAGGAAGATGCAATCCCGTGCTCGTAGCGCGAGGTCGACATCCGGGCGGGCATGTTCGCCGGGCATTCTTCGGGTATCGACTCGACGACTGGCTTGGCGTGGTACCAATTACCCGGGAAGGCGAAGCCGGCAGGAATGGGCGGCCCATGTCGACAAGGGCAGCAGCGCTGCTTCGGAAACCCGGGCAACCGCAGCGACCAAGCCTTCTGGAACTCTTCTTCGACCTGGTCTTCATCTTTGCCCTCAATCGGGTCTCGCAACGGCTGGTTGAGGAACTCACCGAGCAGCGAGTCGTCCTCATCGAGGCTGGCGAGACCCTGCTGTTGCTGCTGGCCTTCATGGTGCTGTGGTTCGTCACGGCGTGGGTCACCGACCTCTACGATCCGAAGCGGCCCCAGCTTCAGGTGCTGGTCTACACGGCCATGCTCGGCGCGCTGGTGATGGCAGTCGCCGTGCCGCACGCGTTCGGTGACAGAAGTCTGGCCTTCGCCGGTGCGTACGTCGCGGTTCACATCATCCGTGGCCTGGTCATCGTGCCGATACTGCGCGGCCACGAAGCTCAGCGCCGAGCAGCTGGAGTGTTCTTCTGGTTCACGTTGTCGGCCGTGCCGTGGATCGCCGGCGCGATCGTGACGGATCTGACCCGCAGCCTGTTGTGGACGCTCGCGATCGCCATCGACGGCACGGCACTTCTGATGTTCTATCCCGCGCCGTGGTCCCGCCCCACCCAACGGCAATGGCCCGTCCTGGCCGAATACCTTTCTGAGCGTTACCAACAATTCTTCATCATCGCCCTCGGTGAACTTATTCTGACGACCGGGTCGGCCTACAGCGACACCTCGTTCCGGCGGGGAGGAGCCGCGGCAGCCTTTGCGGTCTCATTCATCACGACCGTGCTCCTGTTTCGCGTCTACAGTTTCAGGGCGGGCCAACTGCTACCCGAAGCCATCAGAGCCGCCGCTCAGCCCGCGCATCTCATCCGAGAGGCTTTCCTCGCGCACGTACTCATGGTGGCCGGGATCGTCGCTGTCGCCGTCGGGTACGAAATCGTGATCGAACATCCGTTCGGGCACACCAACGCGGCGTGGATCCTCGTTGTCCTGGGCGGACCGATGCTCTTCCTGATCGGACGAGCCCTGGTGGAACATGCCGTGTTCGCCCGGGTGTCCCACTCCCGGATCGTCGGCGCTCTGGCGCTTGCCGGCGCCTCGCCGTTCATGATCCTTTTGCCGCCGCTGGCCGTGGCCGCCACCGCCGTCGTCGTCCTCGCCGGCATCGCGGCTTCCGACGCCGTCCACGCCAGGGGGAAACCGCCCGAAGGGCCGCACCCGCCCCATCCCAGAGAGTGAGCCGAACCGGACATCGTCCGGCTGTCTGCTCATGACCCCGTGGCGTCCGCTCGCTGTCCACCCCCGGGGCACTCCTCGGGCGGGGCGTAGGCACGGATGGTGCCGTTGTGCCGAGCAACCCTGCCGTCAGCGGTGAGGGGTACGAGGCGTTTACAGACGGGACACCGTCCCCGTTGGTGCTGCGAGCGCTGAGTCACGGTGCCTCCCCGGTAGGTCGTGCGCATCCGCCGAGCCATGCCGCCCATCGTTGCCGATCGAGGCTCGGAAGCGCGCTGATCACGGGGGCGACAACCACCCTCGGGCGGCCTGGTGCGCAGGCACCGCTAACCTCGCGGCAGCACGGTGATGGCGGCGACGGCGCTGTTGATGACGGTGGCCGTCACGGTGCGGGTCACGGCCGCCGCCGCGGCGTCGGCGCCCCAGTCGCCACGCTCGAGTTCCTTGGCCCGCGTGATGACCGGTGACGTCCACGGGATCTCGCGGTGGAACTGCGGGAGCGTTCCGCTCGCCGAGAGCAGCGCCGCGAGCGCCGCGACACGGGCCTGCGGCTGCGCACCGTCCACGAGGACCCGCCGGACGTCGGCGAGCAGGCCGGCCCGTCGTTCCGTTCTGCCCTCCCGTAGGGCTGTCGTCCGGAACAGGCCGAGCACCTTACGGGGCTCCTGGTCGATGTCGCCCCGCGCGATGAGCCGCTCCAACACCGGCTTGCGCAGGACGGGGCCGACCGCGGCCAGGGCCGTCTGCACCCCTCGCGGTTTCTCGGCGAGGTAGTCCCATGCCGGGCGCAGGAGGTCATCCGACGGTGGATGACCCGCCACGCCGCTGACCCGTCCCCGGGCCTCGGTGGTCAGGTGATCGCCGAGGGCGAGGTCCGCGAGGACGGCTCCGCCGAGGACGTAGAAGAGGGTGTTCTCTCCCGCGATGGTTCCGGAGTTGGGTTGGAACAGGAGCAGCAGAAGGTCTTCCGCCACTGTCGGCGTCCCAGGCCGGGTTTCGGTGGTCATCGGCGGGGCTCCCAGCGGAAGAGTCGGGTGGCGAGGGCGACGGCGACGGCGACCCAGCCGAGCGTGGGCGCGAGCAAGAGCAGGGAGTCGGTCACGGCGACGCCGCCGTTCCAGGCGTTCATGGTGAGTTCGGTGGCCGCGCCGCCGGGCAGCAGCCGCTTGAGCCCGGCGAGGTTCTCGGTGCCGGTGATGCCGACCCAGCTGGCCACGGCGATCACGCCGAGGGTGACGGGGAGGGTGGTGACCTGGGCGTGTTCGGGTGAGTTGGTCAGCCCGGCGGTGGCCAGCGCCAGGGCGACCATCATGGCCAGGGTGGCGATGGTCGCGACCACGAGCAGGGCGATGTTCGCCGGTGCGCCGGCGACCACGGCGAGGGCGGTCAGGATCGCGGTGACCTGGATCAGGGCGAGGACGACGACGGGCAGCAGGAGGCCGGCGAGGATGGTGGTGTCGGTTGCGGCGGTGGAGCGTAGGCGTTTGAGGAAGAGGTTCTGGCGTCGGGAGGCCAGGGTGGTGACGGCGGTGGTGTAGAGGCCGAAGGCGGTGATGGTGAACAGGATGATCGCGGCGATGTAGCCGAGGCTGCCGAGGTCGGCGAAGGTGTCGTGTTGGCGGACGAAGTAGGCGCTGACGACGACGGGGATGATGAGGCTGGTGATCAGGACCAGTCGGTTGCGGAAGATCTGGATCAGTTCGCTGGAGGCGATGGGAAACACGGTGGCGCTCCTGTCGAAATGGCGGGTCAGTTGTTGATGGCGCGGAAGACGTCGTCGAGGCGGGTCGGCCCGGCCTCCAAGCCCTGCAGCTCCACGGCGTGATCCTGCGCCCACCGGAGCAGGATGTGCAGGTCGTTCTGCAGTGCGAAGGTCTCGACCACGACCTTCCCGTCCACGTCGACGGCGGCCGGCAGCGGCAGCGCCGGTGCCGGTGCGGGTGCCGGTGCGGGAAGGGTGAAGCGGATGACGGCGGGCAGGGTGCGGGTCAGTTCGGCGACGGTGCCTTCGCGGTGCAGGGTGCCGTGGTGCATCAGTCCGATGCGGTCGGCGCGTTGTTGTGCTTCTTCCAAATAGTGGGTGGTGAGCACGATGGTGGCGCCGTTTTCGCGGAGTCGGTCGACGGTTGCCCAGACGGCGTCGCGGGATTGGATGTCCAGGCCGGTGGTGGGTTCGTCGAGGACGATCAGTTCCGGGGTGCCGTAGACGGCGGTGGCGAAGTCGAGGCGCCGTTTTTCACCGCCGGAGAGCAGGGATACTTTGCGGCGGGCTCGGCTGGTGAGGTCGACGAGGTCGAGTACCCGGTCGACGTCGTCGGTGCGCGCGGTGAGTCGACCGATCAGGCCGACGGACTCCCGGACGGTGAGGTCGGGGGAGAAACCGCTCTCCTGGAGCATGACACCCATTCGGGGACGTACCGTCTGGCGGTCGTCGGGGCGGTGCCCGAAGACACGTACGGTGCCGGAGGTTGACCTGCGGTGTCCCTCGATGACCTCCAGTGTCGAGGTCTTCCCGGCTCCGTTGGTGCCCAGCAGCGCGTAGAGCTCTCCAGGTCGTACCTCGAAGGAAAGGTCCCTGACGGCGTGGAAATCACCGTAGGTGAGGTTCAGCCGGTCAACTTCGATGACAGGTGTGGTGGACATGCACCTATGACAGCGCGGGCGCAGCCGATCCGTCAGTGGCGCCATGTCATCACCGCAAGTGACGTGGTGTCACTGGTCCCGGCCGCTGGCTGCCGGATACTGACCTGGTGACCGCGAGCCCGCCGCGCTTCACCCAGTCGACGCAGGGAAGGCTGCGCCGGCTCAACCTCGCGACCTCACTGCCGCCGGTGGTGTTCGCCGCGGTCATCCTGCTCTACACCGACGCGCGCGCCTGGTGGCACGTCGTCGTCCTGGCACCCGGTGCCGTGGCGGCCGTGGTGGCCTTCGAACGGTGGACGGCAAACGACCTCGCCCGGGTCGCGCTGCCCTGCCTGGTCGTGGCGGCGGCGGTCTGGCCGCTCGGGGTTCTGGTGACCGGCAGCCCCAACGCCTACTGGGGTGTCTGCGCCGTGGGTTCGCTTTCCCTGCGCGAGGTGCGACGGCGCCGGGCACTGACGATAGCCGGGCTGTTCACCTACGTCGCCGCCGTCGGCGCGGCGCGGTTGCTGGTGCAGCGCGACGACATCGGTCACGTCCTGGTCACCTATGTCCTCATCCCGACCGCCCTCACCGTCATCGTGACGGTCTTCACGGTGGTGGGCGAGCGGTTCTACGACCTCATTCGGGAGCTTGAACAGACTCGGGAACGCGAGGCGGAGCTGGCGGTGGTCCGGGAGCGGGTGCGGTTCGCCAGCGACCTGCACGACATCCAGGGCCACACCCTGCACGTGGTCAAGCTGAAGATCGCCCTGGCCCAGCGGCTGCTGCTGCGCGACACCGCTCGGGCGGAGAAGGAGCTGCGGGAGACGTACACGCTGGTCAGCGACACCATCGCGCAGACCAAGGAACTCGCCTACGCGCAGCGGCGGCTCAACCTCACCGCGGAGATCGAGAACGCGAAGAACCTGTTCGAGGCCGCCGGCATCCGGGTCCGAGTGACCCGGGAGGCCGAGGTCGACGCCCGCGCCAGCGAACTGCTCGGGCAGGTGCTGCGGGAGACGACCACGAACATCCTGCGGCACGCGCAGGCCACCCAGGTGCAGATCACGCTCGCCGCGTCGGGCATCACCATCGTCAACGACGGTGCGACCGCCACCTCGCCCCCGCAGCTCAGGGGCCTGGCGGCGCTGAGGCAACGGGTGGCGGACGACGGAGGTGAGCTGTCCGTGGAACAGAAGGACGGGCGGTTCCTGACCGCAGCGACCTTCCCACCCGCTCAGGCCGACGCGGCCCCGACGGTTACCGGGAAGGACGACCGATGACCACCATCGTGCTCGCCGACGACGAGGCGTTGCTGCGCACGGCCCTGGCCGCGCTGCTGCCGATGGAGGGTGACATCACCGTTCTCGCCGAGGCGCAGGACGGCCGTACGGCGATCGACGCCACCCTGCGGCACCGGCCCGACGTGCTGGTCATCGACCTGGAGATGCCGGGAGTGGACGGCCTGGGCGCGGTCGCCGAGATCCGCCGCGAGCGACCGGAGCAGGTGATCCTCATGCTGACCCGGCATGCCCGGCCCGGCGTGCTGCGCAAGGCGCTGAAGCTCGGCGTCCAAGGCTTCGTCAGCAAATCCGCCGAGCCGGCCCACATCACCTCGGTCATCGCCACCCTGCACGCGGGGAAACGCTGGATAGACCCGGACGTGTCCGTGCTCGCCGTCACCGAGGACTCCCCCCTCACCGAGCGTGAAGCCGACGTCCTGCGGGTCACCGGCGAGGGCTACTCGGTCGCCGACATCGCCGCTCGGCTCCACCTGGCTCCGGGCACCGTCCGCAACTACCTGTCCAACGCGATGCGCAAGACCCAGACCCGGACCCGCCACGAAGCGGCCCGCTATGCCCGCGAACACGACTGGCTGTAGGCGCATCCGCCGTCGCCGACCGTGACCGTGAGTTGCGACTGTCCGAGG
>NZ_JBEZEH010000237.1:0-10140 GCF_040648775.1 Micromonospora sp. NPDC049089 | reverse complement strand
CCGCGAGACGCGGAAGGGGGCCGGTTCACGTCACTTCTGGACGAAGACCGCCACGCTGCGCGCCGGTACGGTGAAGGTGCCGGCCGCCCGGTCGAACGAGGCGGTACGCAGCACCGGGTCGGCCGAGTCGACAAGCACCGGGTGCAGTGCCACGTCCGCTCCGCGCAGTCCGGTCACCGTCTGGTCGACAGTCGACGGGGTGCTGTTGAAGACGACGGTCAGCGACTTCCACGGCCCGCCCAGCCCTTTGGCGTCCAGGGTCATGGTCAGCACACCCGGCGTCTCCTGCGCGCCGGACAGCGGGAACGCCACCCGTCGCTGTACCTGCTCGGCGGTGGCCAGCCCGAACACCGGCGACGACGCCCGGACGCGTAGCAACTCGGCGTACCGGGCGTCGGTGGTGTTGATCGCCGCGCAGTCCGGCACCAGCGCCGGGTCGGCCAGCAGCGGCTTCGCGTACGGCCACTTGTCCTCGTTGTCGGGTGCGGGCGGCAGACCGGCGCCGAACCCGTTGCCCTCTGCGCAACCCCAGCGGATCTGGTTGAACCAGTCACCGGAGTTGTACGAGTTGCGGTCCAGCGACTTCGACCGCAACCGTTCGGTGCCTGCGGTGACGAACCCGGTGCCCTGTCCCAGCACCACAGTGCCCAACGCCAGCACCTGCATCCGGGAACGGTCGGTCGCCGAGGTGGCCTGCGGCAATTTGTACGCCAACGCGTCGTACAGGATCTCGTTGTCGTGCGCGTCGGCGTAGGTGACGGCCTCCCCGGGCGCAGCCGTGTAGCCGGCCGGGGAGCCGTTGTAGTCGACCTGCGCCCCGGTGACCTCGTGCCCGGCGCTGTCGGTGAACCGGTAGTCGCGCAGGTTCCCGGTGAGCCCCACCTTGATCAGGTCGTGGGCGCGCAGCAGCCGGGCCTTCTGCTCGGCCGGTGACCCGTTGACCGGGTCGCCGTTCGGGTCGGTGTAGAGCCCGGAGGCGAAACCCTGCACCCTCGGGTTCTCGTCGAACGGTCCGCCGCCGCGCACCGCGTCGCGCAGCCGGTCGTTGAAGGTGCCGATGCCGGTGCCGGCCATGTTGGTCTGGGTGGCCTGGACGAAACGGGCGTCGTTGGCGACCTCGCCGAAGTTCCAGCCCTCGCCGTAAAGCATGATCGCCTTGCCGTTCACTCCGTCGCGGGCGACGGTCAACCGGTCCAGGGCCGCCCGGACGGCCAGGATGTTCGCCTTCGGGTGGTGGCCCATCAGGTCGAAGCGGAAACCGTCCACCTTGTACTGTCGCGCCCAGGTGACCAACGAGTCGACCACCAGCTTGCCCATCATCGCGTGCTCGGGAGCGGTGTTGGCGCAGCAGGTGGAGTTGGCCACCGCGCCGTCCTCCAGCAGCCGGTGGTAGTAGCCGGGCACGATCTGGTCGAGCACCGACTTCGCGTCCGTGCCGGCAGCCGACGTGTGGTTGTAGACCACGTCCATGACCACCCGCAGCCCGGCGTCGTTCACCCCGGCGACCATCCGCCGGAACTCGGTGGTCCGCGCCGCGCCGACCGGGTCGACGGCGTAGCCGCCCTCGGGCACTGTGTAGTGCAGCGGGTCGTACCCCCAGTTGTAGCCGTCGGTCTCGGCGACCGCCGCCACGCACTTCTGCTGCTCGGCCGAGTCCGGTGGCAGCGCCGCCAGGTCGCAGGCCGGCTGCCGCTGGTCGGCCCGCTTCTCGGGGATCGTCGCGAAGTCGAACGCCGGCAGCAGGTGCAGGTAGTTGACCCCGGCGTCGCCGAGCGCCCGCAGGTGGGTCATTCCGGCGGTTCCCGGCTCGGTGAACGCGAGGAAGGTCCCCCGCCGCCCGGCCGGCACGGTGTCGTCGGCGATGGAGAAGTCCCGCACTGACAACTCGGTGATCTGCGCCTTCGCGGCCGGCACCGGTGCCGGTTTGCGCAGCGTGCGCCACCCGGGCGGTGCCAGCGCTGGGTCGTTCAGGTCGACGAGCTGGCTGTGCGTGGAGTCGGCGGCGAGGGCCACCGAGTACGGGTCGGTCACCGACGCGGTGACCATCCGCTGCGCCGCCGGCTGCCACGCCCGCACCTCGTACCGATAGAACTTGCCGGTCCAGGTGTGGTCGCCGCGCACCGACCAGACGCCGGTACGGTCGTCGCGGCGCATCGGCACCGACTTCGGTGCGGCGGTGGGCGAGTCGAACAGGTGCAGGCGCACGCTGTGGGCGGTCGGCGCCCAGAGCGCGAGGCTCGGCGTCCGCCCCGCGAAGGTGGGCCCGAGCGTGGCGTCGGTCGCGCGGGAGTACACGTCGTCGAGCACGCCGGGGATCTGCACGCCGGTCGCGGCGAGCAGCGCGCCCTCGGCGTCGCGCTCGGTGACCAGCAGCTGCCCCCGCAGCGCCGCCGGGACCTTGGCCAGGTCCGCCCGGTCCAGGGCGAAGCTACGGTACGACCACAGGTGCGGGAACCTGTCGCGTTGGGCCTCGGTGAGCCCGTTGCGCTGCGCCCGCAGCGGCATCGTGGTGTACGTGCCGGTCAACTCGCCGTCGACCACGCTGACCCCGCCGGTGGGCGCGGTGACCAGCGCGTACGTCCTGCCGTCGGTCGGCGGTGTCCGCCACGCCACAGTGGACCTGTCGATCCAGTGCGCCTCCTGCTTGCCGATGTCGGTGTCTCCGCTGGCGGTGGTGGCCGTCGACGGCAGCAGGCGCCCGGGCGTGGCGGCGAGCAGCCACACTTCCCGGCCGGCGCTGGCGAAGTCGAGCCGCTGGTCGTCGGGCAGGTCCTTGGTGTCGCCGTTGTGGATGATGTAGTTCAGGCCGGTGGCACCGGTCGCCAGTGGCACCCGGAACACCGCCCCGAACGCGTCGACGGTGCTCGGCCTCAGCGGGGCGGACCACTCGGTCGGGTTGGCCGCGCCGTCCCACAGGTGCAGGCCCCAGCCGTCGTAGTTGCCGTCGGCCCGCCGATAGTGGAGCACGGCGGTGCCCTCCTCGACCGGCGGCTCCGGTTCTCCGGCGGCCGCCTGCCTGCTCGGGTAGATCGCCGGGTCGCCCTGCTTGAGCCAGATCTCGCCGGTCTGGGTGACGTCGATGCTGCGGTCCTGGGCGACGTCCTTCGTACCAGCCTTGTCGACAACCAGGAAGTTCACCGACGTCGCGCCCGGCTTGAGTTTCACCCAGGCGAACCGGCCGTAGGAGTCCTCCCCGGCGAACGGCTGCCCCTTCGGCCACTCGGTGACGTACGCCGGGTCGATGTCCCCCCAGGCGTACAGCCCCCAGTCGTCGTACCCTCCGGCCGGGCGCTGGTAGTGCACCACCGCCCACTCCCGGGAGCTGCCCTGCGGCGGGGTTCCCACGACGGCGGTGGACCGGGCGGTGGCGGTACGGCCCCGGCCGTCGCGGACCACCGCCTTGTAGTCGACCCGGGTGCCGCCGGCCAGTCCGGTCAGGTCGTGCTGCACCGTGTACGGGGCGTGGTCGGCGCTGCCCAGCAGTGTCCACCGGCCGCCGGCCACCCGCGCCGCGACGGTGACGGTGGCCAGCGGGTCGCCGGTCACCCGGGCGGTGACCGCTGCCCTGGTGGCGACGGCCGCGTCCGGAACCGGGCTGGTGATGGTGATGGTCGGCTTGTCGGCCGCCGGTGCGACGGGTTTGCCGGCCCGGTACACCGCCGCCGACAACGGCGGCACGGTGAGGGTCAGTTCGCCGTCCCCGCCAGCGGTGGCGCGGTCGGTGCCGCCGTAGATGCCGGTGAAGGTGGCGCCGGCCGACCAGGTGTCCACCGTGACAGTCTGCGCGGTGTCGGCGTTGTTCACTGCCACCACGTACTCGGTGCGGTCGGACGGGGCGATCCGGGAGGCGGCGAAGACGCCCGGCCCGTCAGCCGCGTACCGGGTGACCTGCACGCCGTCGCGCAACGCCGGGTGGGCCTGGCGCAGCCGGCCCAGGTCGGCGATGGTCCGGTACAGCGGGTGGGTCGGGTCGAACTGGTCGCTGGCGTGCGTCCGGTCGGTGCCGAGCAGGTCGTCGTCGAGGTAGTCGGCAACCTTCGACGCGAACATGTCCTGCCGGGCGTCCTTGTCCCCGCCGGGGCCGGTGAAGCCCTGTTCGTCGCCGGAGTAGACCACCGGCTGGCCCCGGGTCAGGAACATCAACTGGTGCGCGAGCTGGTCACGACGCAGGTGGCTGGCCGGGTCGCTGCCACCACCGGCGATGAACGATCCGATCCGGCCCATGTCGTGGTTGCCGAGGAAGGTGGTCAACCGGCCCGCGTCGGTGTCCCGGGCCGCGTAGAGGTCGTCGCGGGCGTACACGTCGGCGAGCGCCTTCGCGGAGCCGGCGCCGGCGGTGAAGCCCCGCGCGGCCTCCTGGAAGGCGAAGTCGAGGGTGGCCGGCAGGCCACCCTGGCGGACGTAGCTGGAGCTGATCTCCGGGTCGGCGCTGTACACCTCGCCGAACATGAAGAAGTCCTTCTTGCCGGCCTTCTCCGCGGCCCGCTCGATGCCCTGGCTGAACTGCGGCCAGAAGTCCATGTTGACGTGCTTCACGGTGTCCAACCGGAAGCCGTCGACGCCGGTCGCGCCGATCCAGTCCCCGTACGCCTTGGTCAAACCCCGCACCACCTCGGGACGCTCGGTCCACAGGTCGTCGAGGCCGAAGAAGTCGCCGTACTCGCTGTTCTCGCCCGCGAAGGTGGAGTCACCCCGGTTGTGGTACATGGTCGCGTCGTTCAGCCAGGCCGGGACCTTGACGCTCGCGTCCTTCGAGTCGGCGAACGTCGGCGTGTACGGGAAGGACTCCTTGTCGACCGGCGGGAACGCCCGGGAGCCGTCGGCGTAGTTGCGGTCCTCGAACGCCCGGCCCTGCGCGTCGGTGTACGGCGAGGTCGCCTTGTCCACGTACGCGTACCTGTCCTCGGCGTACTTGATCACGTCGGCGGTGTGGTTGACGATCACGTCAAGGTAGATCTTGAGGCCGCGCTGGTGGGCGAGCTTGACCAGCCGCTTCATCTCTTCCATCGTGCCGAAGTGCGGGTCCACCTGGGTGAAGTCGGTGATCCAGTAACCGTGGTAGCCGGCCGAGATGTCGTTGCCCGAACCCTGTACCGGCCGGTTCTTGAAGATCGGGGCGAGCCAGATGGCAGTGGTGCCCATCCCCTGGATGTAGTCCAACTTGTCGATGACGCCCTTGAGGTCGCCGCCGTGGTAGAAGCCCTTGTCGGTCGGGTCGAGGCCGGTCCGCAGCCGGTCGCCGGTGAGGCCGCCCCGGTCGTTGCGGGGGTCCCCGTTGGCGAACCGGTCCGGCAGGACGAAGTAGAACTGCTCGGCTCGGGCAGAGTTGCCGCCGGCCTTCAGCAGCGCCTCGGCGGTGGGTTCGGCGCGCCACTGGGTCGCGCCGCCGATCGCGGTTGAGGCGTCGGCGGACGGCCGGGGGGTCGCGGCGGCGGGTTGCACGGCGACCGGAGCGCCGACGAGCGTGACGGTGAGCAGGGAGGCAAGGGCCAGCAGAGCGGTGCGCGGTAACGGCGGGGGTTTCATCGACGCCTTCCTCTGGTCGCTGATTGGCCGCACGCTAACCCTTGCCGAAACATTCTGCAATACCTTGCAAACATGGTCGCAACACAGCACGTCCTTGCGGAAGCGCCGGTCAGAGCCCGTTGCAGCGCGTCCCGTCGACAGTGCACTCCCGCGGTGTGGTGGGGGCCCGCTCCATGTGGAACCGCAACGACACCGAACCACCCGGCGACACGTCGACCCCGCTGACGTACGTGAAGCCGTCGTCGAACTGGCGGATCGTCCCCTGTGGGACGCCCTCCACCCAGGAGGTCACCAGCCGTCCACCCGCGAACTCCAACCGCACCGTCCAACCACGGCTGCGGGTGGACGTGTTGACCATCGCCACCTCGCCGATGAAACCCCCGTCGAAGCTCTGCACCACCCGGTACCGCCCGATCATCGCCGGCTGTCCCGGCGCGGCCCGGCTCGGCGACAGCGTCGCCGCCGGCTTCCCGGTCGGACCGGCCGCCGGTTCGGCCGATGGTGACGCGGGCCCGGCCGCCGCGCTCGGCGGCAGCCCGTTCGCACGGCCGGATATCCCCGGCAGCACCGGCGGCGGAGACGGCACCGAGGTGGGCACGCTCGGCGCCACCACCACCGCCGACGGCACCGGCAGCGCCGGCGGTTGCGCGCCGTCCGGCGCAGGGCTACGTCCCCGGTACGCGCCCAGGGCCACGATGAGCAGGACCACCATCACGACGACACCGGCGCCGACCACGATCCAGGGTGACGTGGCGATCGCCACCGGACCGTGTGGTGGGCGCGGAACACGGCGCATGCCGGACATGTACCTCCTTCAGCGGACCGTCCGCGCAGCGTAGCGATCGGCGGCCCGGCCCGGAAAGCCTTGGCGGTGCGGCGGTGCGGCGGTGCGGCGGTGCGGCGGTGCGGCGGGGCGGCGGGGCGGCGGTGCGGCGGTGCAGCGGTGCAGCGGTGCAGCGGTGGCTCAGCCGATCCGGCAGTCGACCCCGTTGACTGTGCACTTGACCGGTCGCTGCGCCGAGTCACCCCAGCCGACGCGCAGCCGCAGCGTCCGAGAGTCGCCCGCGTCCAGCGAACGGGTGCCGCGCAGGACGAACTCCCCGTGCCCGCGCCCCCGCACCGAGACGCCCGAGTCATCACCCACTCGCAGAGTCCAGGTGTCGTCGTCGAACAGCAGTTCCACCTGCCATTCCGCCGACCGACTCGACTCGTTGGCGATCGACAGGACCGCCGAATCCCCGTCCCAGCCGTTCGAACCGACCTCGTACCGGGCGCTGACCGCGTCCTGCGCCGACGGCGCAATCAGCACGCTCGTCGGCACCGGAGTCGGCGAGCCGGTGACGGTGGCCCGCGGTGACGGTGTCCGGCTACTGCGTGACGGTCGCGGCGACACCGAGCGCCGCTCCACGGCGGCCGGAGTCGGCCCACCGGTGGCCGACGCGGCGGCCGGCACGGTCGGCAGGAACGCCGGAGGCGCGGCCTGCGGCGGCGCGTCCCGCTCCCTGGTGCGAAACGACAGCAGCGCGATCACGAGGAGCACCACCAGCGCGCATACGCCGAGCAGCACCACGATCCACGGCACCGACGCCAACACCCGCGCCGCCCGCGAATCTGCCGCACCGTCCGGCCGCACCGCCATCAGGTCTCCCCTCGTCCCCCACCGACGCGACAGCGTAGCCAGCGCCGCACGGGCCCGAAACCGGGTGGGTACGGATCGGGCCAACCGGCCCCCGTCGGTCAGCCCGTCCGGACGACAGTGCAGATCAGTGGTCCGTCATCCGAGATACGCAGCAGGTAGCGGTACCGCTCCCCCGGCACCGCCTGCCCCCGACAGTCCAGGAACTCCCACTCGACCGCCACCATCGTCAACAGCGCGGACACCGGCTGCACGTCCTCGATCCGGGCGTGGGCCGCGACCAACTCCCGGTCCTGGTAGTCGGGTGCGGCGCCCACGAAGGACAGCGCCACCGCCGCCGCGGACGTGAACGAGAAGCTGTAGGTGTCAGCCACCACCAGCCCCGGCAGGGCGTAACAGCCGGCGATGGCCGGCAGGTCGCCTGAGGTCAACGCCACGCCGTACCGGTCGAAGAAGTCGGCCAACGTGTCAAGGTCCGTGGAGGCGTTCACGGCCACAGCAATTGCCGGTCACCGCACAGCTCAAACCTCAGCGGGGCGGCACCTGAACCTCGATCTCGGAACCCAACCGGGCGTCGCCGGCCAGACCCAGGT
Organism: Micromonospora sp. NPDC049089; assembly: GCF_040648775.1. Taxonomy (NCBI): domain Bacteria; kingdom Bacillati; phylum Actinomycetota; class Actinomycetes; order Micromonosporales; family Micromonosporaceae; genus Micromonospora; species Micromonospora sp. NPDC049089. The sequence goes on along the minus strand of NZ_JBEZEH010000237.1, from coordinate 2,385 downwards.
CGTCCCCGCTCCAGAACCGCCCCGGGTCGTACCAGTTCGGACGTCGACCCGCCGGCAGCAACCCCATTGCCTCATAGGTCACCGCCACCACCTCGGCGCAGTACGCCGTCTCCAGCGCCCGGTCCCGCTCCCCCGCCGACCGGGCCGAGCTGATCGGGCCGGAAGGGTTGGCGCGGTCGGTGGGGTTGACTTGGGCGGTCGGGTTGGGGCGCTCGGTCGGGTTGGGGCGGGGTGTCGGCTGGCCGAGGCGTGCCAACGCCGACAGCCCACCGAGGTGCGGCAGCGCGGGAAGCCGGCCGGGACGCGGCAGGGCCGGCACCCGACCCCGCACCCAGCGCCACGCCAACTGGGCGGTCGACGGGAACGGCGTGCCGTCCAGCCGCGCGATCGTCCGCAGCACCGCCCGCTCCATCTCCGCGTCGGCCGGCGGGTCGAGCTGCCGCAACCAGGCCCGTTGGCCGTACCGGTTGGCCCAGACGCCCACCGCGTCCCGCAGGTCGTGCAGCTGGACGCCACGTTGGTGGCTGCCCGACCACAGGTCCGGCAACGATTTGCCCAACTCCGCGTGCCACATCAGCGGCGGCATGTCGTCCAGCACCACCGCCATCCCGACGTGATTCACCGGGCTGTTGGTGGTGAACTGGATCGCCCGGTCCGGCACGCTGCGGCCCCGGAACACCCACACGTCACCGGTGCGGGTCAACTCGACGGCCTCATCCAGGCTGATGCTCATGAGGGTCTAGCCTAGGCCGATGCGGCAACGAATGCGGTGGTGGAAGGTTCTCGGGCTGGCCGGGCTCGCCGGTGTCGCGGCCTCCGGCGTGGTCATCGCCCGGGCCGAACGGCGTCGGCGCGCGTACACCCCGGAGGAGATCCGGCAGCGGCTGCTGGAGCGGCACGCCCAGGCCAGCGACGCCGCGAAACCCGGTGACCCGACCTGACCCACCGTCCTCTGTAGATCATCGTTGGGGCAGCCGGGCAGGTCGATGATCGATACGATGAGGCCATGACGACGCCCGTCGCACAGCGGCCCTTCGTCCTGTCCATCCCGGCCGCCCCGGTCGAACGACACGGCAACGTCGACCTGCACCTGCCCACCCACACCGGTCGCGCGCCGGCCGTCGTGGTGGTGCACGGCGCTCCGCTGCCACCCGACGCGCCCGATCCTCGCGACTGGTTGCTCTACCGCGGCTACGGCGCGCTGCTCGCCGCGAGCGGCGTCGTCACCGCGCTGGTCAGCTACCAGGTGTCCGACCTGTCCGCGCTGCCCGCCGCAGCCGACGACATCGCCGCCATGGTCGAGCAGGTCCGCGCCGATCCGCAGGTCGACCCCGAGCGGGTGGTGCTGTGGTTCTTCTCCGGCGGCGGCCTCTTCGCGGCCGACTGGCTGCGTGTCCGACCGGCCTGGCTACGCGGGATCGCACTGACCTACCCGCTGCTCGTTCCGTTCCCCGGCTGGGAGGTCGACGCCCGGTTCCTGCCGGTCGAGGCACTCAGCTCCGGCACCGGCGTGCCACTGGTGCTGACCCGCGCCGGTCAGGACATCCCGCCGGTCCTGGCCGGCATCGACGCGTTCCTCCCCGCGGCGGCCGCAAAGGGCTGGCCGGTGCAGGTGATCGAGGTGCCGGACGGGCAGCACTCCTTCGACATCCTCAACCACGGCCCGCAATCCGAGGCAGCCGTCCTGGCCGCCCGCGACGCCGTCCTGGAACTGCTCGACGCAACCTGACCACCTCCACCAGGTACCGATGCAGGGCGGCATGATCGAACTCGGCTTCCGTGATGTCGGGGGGTCTCCGCCACCGGGACACCGCGTTTTCAGGGAACCAGAGTAGATCATGGGGTTTTGGCCGCCGTGTCGGGTTCGGTAGGGTGACGGTTCGGGTGGTTTGTCGGGTTCGGGGCGAATGTCGGGTGGTCGGGGCCACCCCGGCGGCGGAATCGTGGGCCGGGCCGGGTCGTTATACCTGGCAGACCACCGCGACCGTCGAGTCGTAGGGCGCGGGCAGCGGCCCCCGGGAACACCTGGCAGGCCACTGCGGTTATACCCCCGGAACGGCCGAGCACCACAACGGCCGGGCCGCCGCCGGGAACACCTGGCAGGCCGCCCCGGTTACACCCCCGGAACGGCCGAGCAGCACAACAGGCCGACCCCCCGCAGGTAAGGCGGAATGATCCGCCACCGGCACCGTTACACCCCGTCCCGACGCCGACCCCCTCGTTGCGGGTCGCCGGGCACGAACTTCCCCCCACCACCATTCACCCCCCGGTGTGGTGTGGGCATCCCCCGAGGCAGAGGAGCACGCCATCATGCGTACCGATCTGATTCGTAAGACCGCCCTGACCGCCGCCGGCCTCGCCTTCACCGGAGGCGCCATCGCCGGC
>NZ_JBEZEH010000236.1:0-10156 GCF_040648775.1 Micromonospora sp. NPDC049089 | reverse complement strand
GACGGCTCGGACGTCGATCTTGGCCCGGTGCGCCAGCGGATCATCCTGGCCAAGCTCCTTGCCGCCGGCGGTGACGCGGTCAGCCTCGACGCCATCATCGACGGCGTATGGGACGACCAACCGCCGCCCAGTGCCGCCAACCAGGTCCACCGGCACGTCGGGCACATCCGGCGGATCTTCGAACCGGACCTGGACGTCCGCGAAACCGGTCGCTACCTCCTGCCGGCCGGTACGGGCTACCGGCTGGTCCTCGCGACCGAGGACTCCGATCTGGCCATGTATCGCGAGTTGGTTCGGCGGGCCCGCGAGGCACTCGCCGGCGGCGACGTCATGGCCGGCGTCCGGGCGTACCTGACCGCTCTGGAGCTTGGCCGCAGCCCTGCGTTCACCGACCTTCCGGCCAGTGCCTCGAGTTCGCCGGAGTTCGTCGCCATCGAACGGGAGCGCGTCGCGGTGGCGCTCGCCGCCGGTGCGGCGGCGATCGCCAACGGCATGGCAGACACCGTGTTGACCCCACTGTTGAGCGTGGCCGCCGCGGTGCCGCTGGACGAGGCGCTACAGGCGTGCCTGATGCGCGCGTACCTGGCCACCGGTCACCGTGCGGAAGGGGTGCGTGTCTTCGAGCGGACCCGTCAACATCTCGCCGAGGAGTTGGGGGTCGACCCGGGGCCGGAGCTGCGCGAGGCGTACCGGGAACTGCTCGCCAGCGGCTGGACCCTCCAGGAGGAACTACGCCCGCCCGAGGCTCTCCGGCCCGCGCAGTTGCCGCCGCAGGTCGCGGGCTTCGTCCGCCGAAACGACGTGGCCGCCGTGCTCGACGACCAACTGTCCGACGCGTTCAGCGATGCGGCCATCGTGATCACCGTGCTCGGCGGCATGGGCGGCATCGGCAAGACCGCGCTGGCAGTGCACTGGGCCCACCAGATCGCCAGCGAGTTCCCCGACGGCCAGTTGTTCCTGAACCTGAGGGGTCTCGATCCGGACGGCCGCGTCATGTCACCGGAGGAGGCACTCGCCACATTGCTCGCGTCCCTGGGCGAGCCGGCGGTCTCGTCACCGCAGGAGACCGTCGACGCGCAGACAGCCCGCTATCGCAGCCGCCTCTTCGGTCGTCGACTCCTGATCCTCCTGGACAACGCGCGCGACTCCGCTCAGGTCCGCCCGCTGCTGCCGGCCACCCGGGGTTGTCTGGTCATCGTGACGAGCCGCAACCGGATGACCAGCCTGGTAACCCGGGAGGGCGCGCGTTACCTGCACGTTGATCGGCTGACCGGGGCCGAGTCCCGCCAGCTCCTGATCAACCGCCTCGGGGCCCGTCGCGCCACAGCGAACCCGGAGGCCCTGGACAGAGTCATCGCGCTCTGCGCCGGGCTGCCGCTCGCACTGGCGATCGTCGCGGCCCGCGTGGCCCTCAACCCGGCCCTGCCATTGAGCGCGGCCGTCAGCGACGTCTCCGCGCCGTCCGCCAGGCTCGACGCACTGTCCAGTGTGGACTCCTCCGACGATGTTCGATCGGTGTTCTCGTGGTCGTATCAGGCCCTCGATCCCGCTACGGCGCAGGCGTTCCGTGCCCTCGCCGTCCACCCGGGGCCAGGGATCTCGCTGGAGGCGGCGGCCAGTGTCGCCGGAGTCGGTCGCGGACAGGCGCGCGCACTGCTCATGGAACTGGTGACCGCGAATCTGCTCGACGAGTCGCAGGCCGGGCGCTATGTGCTGCACGACCTGTTGCGGGCCTACGCGGGTGAACTCCTCGACGAGGATCAGGAACGACCCGAGTACGAGCGGTGCCTCATCACGCATTACCTGCACTCGGCCCGCGCCGCGTACGCGACACACCACCGGCAGCCGGTCGGCGACGTCAGCGAACCGCCGTCAGGGGTGACGCCTGAGTCGTTCGACAGCGTGCCACAGGCTGCCGCCTGGTACGCGCGGGAACGCGCCGCGCTGTGGGCGACCATCGATCTGGCCCTCGCGCATGGCCTGGGGCGTGACGCGGCGGCCATGGTCCTCGCCTCCTCAGCGCCGGGCAGCAACTCCATACCCCCGGGCCGGACACAGACCGTACTGGCGATCCTCGATCTGGTCAGCGTGCTCGGTGAGCCGCTGGTGGAGGCCGAACTTCTTCGTACCGTCGGTGAGGTCGTCGCCCCGCTGCCGCAGGCCGACGAACACCTGCGTCGGGCCCTGTCCATCTTCGAAGGCGCCGGAGAGCTGGCCGGACAGGCCGACGTCCTGCGAAACCTCGCCGTGCTGTCGTTGTCGCGTGGCGACCACGACGCCGCGAACGCGTACGGCGAACGCTCGGTGGGTCTTGCCCGGCAGACGGGGCACCAGGAACTGCTCGCCGTCTCGCTGTTGACACTCACGAGAGCGCTCCTGGGGTCCGACCGGTTCGAGGCCGGCACACGGCTCGCTGACGAAGGGCTGGCCATTGCCGTCGCACAGCACCTCGATCACCTGAAGATCTACTACGCGCAGCTCATCGCCGAGTCCTCCTGGAAACTCGGCCGCCTCGAACAAGCGGTGAAGGTGTCGGAGTGGGGATTGGCGGAAGGCGTCTGTGAGTCCGACGGACCCCGGTGTGCCGTCGCGGCGATCCTCGCGCGGGCCGCATTCGATCTGGGCGACCTGGTGCGCGCGGAACGGGGGTGCCAGCAGTTCGAGAACCTGATCGCCGACAACGGCTTCCGGGAACTCATCGAGGTCGCTGGCATGGAGCAGGCCGAGACATATCGGACAATGGTCGCGTATGTCCGGGCCCGCTTGAGCTTGATGAGGGGCGCGTCCTGAGCGCATAGGGCGAGCACTCAGTCTGCACTCGTCGTGCACCGCGGTGCGATCGGATGGTCGTCGAGACCCCGAACCCTCGCCCGAGGAGCACCATGCACCGCGTCGTAGCCGAGCCTGCCCGAGTCCTTCGCGACGCGGTACTGACCCCGCGGCAGGAACAGATCGCCCTACTGGTGGCGGCCGGCTCCACAAATTCCGAGGTCGCGACGAACCTGGTCATCAGCACCCACACTGTCAAACATCACCTACGCGGAGTGTTCCACCGGCTCGGCGTCGCATCCCGCCGCGAACTGCGCAGCAGGCTGGCCGGCCACGACACGACCAACCACTTCACCCAGAGCCGCTGCCTGACCAGCCAGGAGCGGAACATCGCGCGGCGGGTCTCGGACGGTGCCTCCAACCGGGAGGTGGCGGCACAGATGTTCATCAGCCCGAGCACCGTGGACTATCACCTACGCAAAATCTTCCGCAAGCTCGGCATCGCCTCGCGCCGCGAGCTGGCGAGACGACGGGACGCACGTGCCGCGCCCCGAGCGGATGGCGCACCGTCGGTATTCTGCACCCGTCATCCGACAACCTCCCCTGCGTGTTCGTGCTCGGTGACCTGAGCGCCCAGGGATGCGGCCCCTGAGAGGACCCGGCGATGAGCCTGTCGTTCCCGTTGCACCAGAATCCGAGCCCGGCGAGCGCGCAGCGGCGAGCCGAGATCATGGCCAATCCGGGGTTCGGCACGTACTTCACCGACCACATGGCACGGGCGGTGTGGAGGCCCGACGGCGGCTGGCAGGACTCCGAGATCATCCCCTTCGGTCCGATCCTCATGCACCCCGCGGCGGCCGTCCTGCACTACGCCCAGGAGATCTTCGAGGGCATGAAGGCGTACCGGCACCGAGACGGCTCGATCTGGTCGTTCCGGCCGCACGCCAACGGCGAGCGCTTCGCCCGGTCCGCCCGGCGGCTGGCACTGCCCGAGCTGCCGGTGCCTGACTTCATGGCCTCGGTCGAGGGACTGGTCCGGGCGGATCAGGTGTGGGTGCCGGACGAAGACGAATACAGCGTCTACCTGCGGCCGTTCATGTTCGGCTCCGAGCCGTTCCTGGGGGTTCGCCCGGCGAAGGAGATCACCTACATGGTGATCGCCTGCCCCGTCGGCGCGTACTTCTCCGGTGGCGTCAAGCCGGTCTCCATCTGGCTCTCCACCGAGTACACCCGGGCGGCGCGGGGCGGCACGGGCGAGGCGAAGTGCGGCGGCAACTACGCCTCCAGCCTGGCGCCGATGGTCGAGGCCGCCGAGCACGGCTGTGAGCAGGTCTGTTTCCTGGACGCCGCCGAGGGCCGCTACGTGGAGGAGCTCGGCGGCATGAACCTCTACTTCATCACTGCCGACGGACGGATAGTCACCCCGGCACTCGGCACGATCCTCGAGGGCGTCACCCGGGCGTCGATCCTCATCCTCGCCAAGGATCTGGGCCTGGAGGTCGAGGAGCGCCCGGTGGAGATCAGGGAATGGCAGGAGGGTGTGGCCTCCGGTGCGATCACCGAGGTCTTCGCGTGTGGCACCGGCGCCGTGGTCACGCCGGTCGGGCGCCTGGTCTGGGAGGGTGGCGAGGTGACGGCCCCGAAGGCTGGCGCCGAGGACTCGGTGACCATGCGGCTGCGCCGCCACCTGCTCGACATCCAGTACGGTCGGGCCGCCGACCCGTACGGGTGGATGACCCGCCTCGTCTGACGAGGAACGCCGGAGACTGTCCGGGCGGCGGCGTCACGGCGTGCGGTAGTGGCCGGTGAGCCGCCCGAGCTTCATGGCCAGGTGCAGGCACAGCCGTTCGTTGCCGTCCTTGAGGTCGGTCCCGGCGAGCTGTTCCACCCGTTGCAGCCGGTAGTAGAGGGTCGTCCGGTGCAAGCGGAGCTTCTCGGCGGTGGCGTGCGCGTTGCCCGCCAGGTCCAGGTAGGCCTCCAGGGTCTCCAGCAGCACCTGGTGGGCATCGTCGCGCAGCAACCGCTCCAGCCCGGGATGGACGCCCGCGACGGCGAGGTGCTGAGTGTCCAGTTGTGACAGCACCCGGTAGATGCCGAGCCCGGCCCAGGAGACCACCCCGCCCAGCGCGGGCAGTTGGGTGCCGACCCGGGCGGCCTGCGCGGCCTCCTGGTAGGACTCCACAGCGTCGGACAGCCCGGCACGAGGCTGGCCGATCCCGGTCACCGTCCGGTCCACCGAGGCCAGGCCCCGGGTCGCGGTGCCCAGCGCGTCGTTGAGGTGCCCGGCGGAGGCTTCCGGCGAGGGTCGGCCGGCGACCCGGTCGCCGCAGACCAGCAGCACCCCGTGGTCGTGCCAGACCAGGTGCAGCGTCTCCCGCACGCCGATCCAGCGGCGGGTGTTGACCAGAGCCTGTTCCAGGGCGATCCGGGCCACCTCGTCGGGCTGCCGCCCGGCGGCCGGCACGAGCTGGGCGACGAGCGCGACAGTCGACCCGTCGGCGACGACCACGCCCTCCTCCAGCAGCGCCCGCGCCGCGTGCTCGCGCGCCTGCCGGCTCTCCACCAGCAGGGTGCGGGTGGCCTCGGTCTCCCGCTGTGAGGCGAGCTCACCGAGCAGGTTCTCCCGGTACAGGGCCAGCGACAGGTCGGCGAAGGGGCCGGTCGCGGTGGCGATGTCGGCATCGGTCATCGAACCGTCCGCGTCGATGAACCAGACGAACCCGAGCAGCAGGTCGTCGTGCCGGATCGGCACGCACACCCTTGCCAGCAGGTCCAGTTCGGCGCACGCGGGGGTGCGGATCGGCACGTGAGCCGTGAGCACGCCCATGTCCCGGAACCAGGCGATCACCTCCGGCGTCGTCTGCCGGCGCAGGATCGACGTCCGCCGGACATCGTCCATGGGACCGTCGTGCTCGCTGTAGGCGACCACCCGCTGTCGGCGATCCTCGATGAGGGCGGGTCGCCCCACCCGGGCGGCGACGGCGTCGACGATTCGCTGGAGCTCACCGTGCATATAACTCCCCTGGTTGCGCTGCGTGACAGGGATCGCGCGACCGCCAGTCCTTACCCTCCGGTGCCGATGGGTCATCGCGCAAGGTCCACTGTCGAAGTCACGACAAAAAGACGGGCGGTGACGCGGCTGTTCCGGCATCTGTCCGAAGACCGCGGCGGCGGGACGTTCCTAGGGTTCCGGTACGGATCGCCTCGGCGCCGCCACACCTGGCGGTACCGGCGGAGAGGGGGCTTGCGAGTGGGAACTGGTAGGCCCTGGCGGGGCGTGTTGGTCTCCATCACCACGCCGTTCCGCGCCGACCTGTCGGTCGACGTCGACAAGCTCCAGGAACACGTCCGCTGGCTCGCTGCCGAGGGGTGCCACGGGGTCGCGCCGTGCGCGTCGGTGGGGGAGTACCGGGCTCTCACCGACGACGAGCGGGCCGCCGTGGTTCAGGCGACGGTGCAGGCCGCGCCGCCCGGCTGCGCGGTGGTGCCCGGCGTCGGTGGCTACGGCAGCAGACAGGCGCGCCGCTGGACGGAGCAGGCCGCCGAGGCCGGTGCCCACGGCGTGCTGGCGCGGCCACCTGAAGGGCCCGCTGCCCGCCCCGCCGACGTGGTCGCCCACTATCGGGAGGTGGCGGCGGTCGGCCTGCCGGTGGTCGCGCACAACGAGCCGTCCGACACCCGGTTGGACCTCACACCGGACCTGCTGGCGACCGTAGCCGAGATCGACGGGATCGTCGCGGTCAAGGAGGTCACCGGCGACGTACGCAGATTGCATCGCCTGCGGGACCTCTGCCCCCACGTCGACGTGCTGGTCGGCGCCGACGACGTGGTGCTCGAGTTGGTGCTGTGCGGCGCCACCGGCTGGGTCGCCACCCTGCCGAACGCGCTGCCCCGCCAGGCCGTGCGCCTGTACGAGCTGTGCGTCGCCCGCGACCTGGGCCGGGCGCTGCCGCTCTACGCCGAACTGCACCCGATCCTCGGTTGGTCCTCCCGGCCCGAGTCGGTGCAGGCCGTCAAGCTTGCCATGGAGTGCGCCGGACGGTTCGGTGGGCGGTGCCGCCCGCCGCGCGGACCCCTGTCCGAGGTCGCCGCCGACCGGGTACGCCGGGACGTACGGCGGGCCCTGGCGGCGACCACCGAACCGGCCTCCGGAGCCTCCCCTGGCTGAGCCGTCGGGGGCGTCGGTCCTTCAGGTGTCGGAAGCGGCCGGCTCACCTGCCGACATCTGCACGGTGACCGGCACCGACCCGCACTCCTAGATTCGCTGCGCGGCTTGCTGACAGGCGCTTCGCGAAAGCCCCCACCGGGGCGCCGGCACCGCGTTTCCTCCGACGAGAGGTGGTTTCGTGCACCGTACCCCCAACCGAGCCCGGCTGAGGCGGGCCGTGCTGGCCGCCGCCGTGGTGACCACGCTCGTGGCTACCGGGGCGGCGCAGGCCGCCGCGGCCCCGGCCAACCCGGTCGGCGGCACCGCGCCGTTCCAGGTCCTCGATCCGCAGGCCTGGCAGAACCCGGACACGATGACCTGGAACGACTACAAGGCCGTGCCCGGCAAGAACTGGGCCGACCCGAGCGTGTCCGGCTCGGTCCGCAACTTCAAGATCGCCCTGGTGGCGCTCGACTATCCGGACGAGACGTTCGCGGTCTCCCAGCGGGCCCGATCGACGGTCTTCGGCAACCCCCAGTCCGTCGCGACAAACATCCCCCGGGCGGACGTGCCGAAGTTCTACCAGGACTTCCTGAACACCCCGAACACCCTCAACAAGGGCCACACCCTGCACGAGTACTGGATGCAGGACTCCAACGGCCGCTACGGCGTCGACCTCACCGGGTTCGGGCCGTACCAGATGCCGTCCAAGTCGTACCAGTACGGGCTGGACAACGGGTTCAACCCGGGCGCCTGCCCGAGCGGGGACGTGTGCGGCAAGAACATCCGCACCGACGGCCTGGGCGCCTGGCGGGCAGCCGTCGGCGAGGAGGTCGCCAACCAGTACGAGTTGGTGTTCATCCTCAGCGCCGGCCAGGACGAGTCGTCGACCTGGCAGGAGTTCGGGCAGATGATCTTCCAGAACAAGGAGGACGTGCCGGACGCCTGGGGCCCGCCGGACCCCAACCTGCCGAACTGGGCGAAGACCCGCTACGTGGACTGGACCTCGTGGAAGGCGGCGGCGACACTCTGGCCGAACGCCGGCGGCGGTTCCTCGACGCAGGGGGAGAGTTCCGGCATGGGCGTCTACGCCCACGAGCTGTCCCATCTGCTGGGTATCGGCGACAACTACAACAACCCGTACGGCGAGCCGCTGCGCAGGGCGTACACCGGGATCTGGAGCATGATGTCGCGCGGGTCGTTCAATGGCCCGGGCGGTCCGCACACCCGCTGGCAGATCCCACCGACCAACGGCGGCTCGATGGGTTCGCTGCACACCCTGCGGGACAAGATCAAGATCGGCCTGGTCGGTGAGGAGCACGTGCTGCGACTGTCGCGGGAGTCGTTGGCCTCGTCGGGTCTGGTGGTCGCACAGGTCACGGCCCGGGCGGTCGACGCCGGCCCGAAGGGCCTGAGCGGCGTCAACATCGCGTTGAACAAGGACCTGTCGCCGACGTGTGGTGTCAGCACCGACCCGTTGTGCGACGGTGGCAACTTCAACAACTACACGGTCGAGGTTGTCGACCGGATGGGCGCGGACTCCTTCACCCCGGACAGCGGCGTGCTGGTCAGCAAGACGAAGAACGCCGACAGCGCGCCGTTCCAGTGGGTGGTGGACGCCAACCCGCAGGACATCGACATGATCGACTTCTACCGCCCCGACGGCACCCCGCAGAAGATCACCATGGGTGACTACCGGCAGCTTTCCGACGCGCTGTTCCACGCCGGCGCGGACACCGGCAGCCAGTACGAGTACGTCGACGAGGCGAACCGACTGCACTTCTACATCATCGACCTCAAGCGGGACTCGGCCGGCTCGCTCTCCTACACCGTGGCGGTGCGTTCGCTCGACGGCACCGGCGGGCCGAGCAGTCACGGCGTGACGCTGGGCAAGGGCGAGGTGACCGGCGGCGGCAAGCCGACCAACCGCGGGGTGACCTGCTCGTTCGAGCTGACCAACACCGGCTCGTACTCGGCCGGCGGCCAGCAGCACCCGGAGAACGTCAGCGCGTACCTGAAGTCGGACGTCTACCGCCTGTCGGCGGAGGTCGCCGGCAAGGGCTGGCGGACCTGGCTGCCCAACGAGCTCGCCACCGCGCAGTTCGGTAAGGCCACCACTGTCAAGGTGTCGGTGGGTGCCACCGCCGCCGCCGCGACCACCGGATTCGTGAAGCTCACCGCGACCTCGGAGAGCGACCCGACGAAGACGGAGACCAAGCAGTGCCGGGTCGAGAAGTCCTGATCGACGCCAAGGTTGACCCCGTTTCTGCCGGGTCCGCGGCGGCCTGCCGCCGCGGACCCGGCAGGCGGACGGAAGGAGGATGACGTGCGGCGAAGCACCATGGCTCTGCTGCCCCTGCTGCTGCCCCTGCTGCTGGCCGGCGCGACCGGCTGCGGTGCCGTCGGCGCTGCCGAGGAGGCGGTCTCCCCGACGACCGTCCGGGTCCTTGTTCGCGACATCAACATCCGGGCCGCGGGCGTGGACTGCGCCGGGACCGGTCCCTACCAGCACTTCCACAACCGGGCATCGTTCCGCGTGCTCGACCCCCACGGATCGGCGCTGGCCAGCGGGCGGCTGCCGGCGGGGACCGCCGTGGCGGCCTTCGCCGAGGACCTGGGGGTCGAGCGCCTGCCCACCTACTGCGAGTTCGCCGTCGGTGTGCGCGTGCCGCAGCGGGACTCCTACCGGCTGGAGGTGGACGGCCAGCCGGCGCTCGACCTGACGCCGGACACCAGCGAGGGCCCGGCGCTGGTGGCGGTGGTCCCCTCATGAGGCGGGCACTCCTGCCGCTGTTGCTCGCGGCGGCGCTGCTGGGCGGATGCAGCACGCCCGATCCCGAGCCCGCGCCGACGCCCGCCGGCGGCGCGACGGCGCTGCCCGGGCCGGTCCCCGCCGACCTGGCGCTGCGGCCGGTGCCCGGCACCGCCCCGGCCGCCCCGGCATTCACCGGCGCGCTGACCGACGGCACACCGTTCGCCGCCGCCGAGCTGTGGGCGCAGCGTCCCGTCGTGCTCACCTTCTTCAGCTCCTGGTGCACCACCTGCGCCAGCAACCAGGCCGCCCTCAGTGACCTCGCCCGCAGCTACCGGGACCGGGTGGTCTTCGTCGGCGTGGCCGGCGCGGACCAGGCCGACGAGGTCCAGGACTACCTCCGCACTCACCGGGTGGAGTACCCGATCGTCGTGGACGACCAGCAGACGATCTGGCGTTCGTACGCGGTGCGGGAGCCCCCGGCCGTC